>NZ_JBTGVD010000011.1:0-31854 GCF_054343395.1 Mycoplasma sp. CB776 | reverse complement strand
AATAATTATTATTTTCATATCGCTAAAAAAAGGACATTTTGATTAATAATTTACAAATGTTTTGTAAATTGTAAATTTTTTATTAGACAGAAATAATTTGTCACGATTTTTTAAAAAATTATAAATTAAACTAGTTTTTATTGATTTTAGATTTTTTGGTTTTTATATAGTTTTCAAATTCTTCAAAAATTTTTCATGCATTATTAGAAAATTCTCCTTCTTTTTTAAATTTTCTAATAATTTCTTTTGTGTTTGTATCTTTTTCTACAATATATTCTAAACTATTTAAAATATTTATTAATGACTTGTCAGTAATTTTATCTGAACTTCCTAATTCCTTATAATAAGCTTTTATTTCACTTAATAAATTTTTGAAAACATAAAGGGAAATAAAGGAAAAAAACGCACTTTCTTCAATCTGGTTTTGATTATACACCAACATTGAATTAGTTTCATCATTGCTTTTTAAAGTTTTGAATATTTCTTGGATTTTTTCTTGATTTCAATAGAAATCTAATTCTGCTTCTGATAAAGAAGTTTTATAAACAGAAAACGTTTTTATTTTTTTAGATTTAAAAGAATTATTGGTTTTGATATTGTTATTTTCATTTTTAGAAGCAGTTTTTGTTTTATATGGAATTATAAAATCTATATTGTTAGATTCAAGAAATTTTATATTTTCAGCAGAACTCATTTCTTTATTAATTATTATTGTTAGTTTATTGATAGAAATTCTTTCTTTTAATTCTTCAAATAATGGAATTAAGGTTCCAACATATTCTGTATTTTTAGCAAATGTTTTATAAAAAATAGGTATTCCTTGATCATCGTAAATCGTAGATAAAACAACTTGATCATCATAAAATTCATAATCTTCAAAAAAACTAAAGTCTTGTAAATTGTCCTTTATGATATTTTCTAAATAAATAGTTTTTGAATCAAAAAATAATAAGTTGTTTTCTTTGTTGATTTTATTTTTGAAAATAAAATCTAAAATTTTAGACTTATTTTTAAATAAAATACTTAAAGCTTGATGGAAATTACTTTTGGAATAATCTGAATTTAAAGTTGTTATGTTTTTAATATAGAATTCTTCAATTATCCTTTTAGGATTTATTATTTTGTTGGCTATTTGATAAGAAACCACTTCTTTCATTTCTTTATTTTGGTCAAAAGTAATTTGATTTAATAATTTTATATCTTCAATATATTCTTTTATAAATTCAAAACCATAATATAAGATATCTCAATACGTAACTCGGTTTTCTAATGCTCTGTCTATTTCTGATTTTAAAAAAACTAAATTAACTTTTTCATCGTATTGTTTGATAACCTCTTTAATTATAGCTTCGAAATTTTCATTTTTCTTTTTTAATTGAATGACGTTTCCTAGTCCTAAAAGTTTAACATTTTTTCTGGTTTTTCCATTAACTTGTCAATATCCAATATTTTTATAAGTTGCCTTTTTTGGTCCAGTTGAGTTATATAGCATTAATTTCATAGTATTAATTATATATTAATCATAATTTTTGTTTATAAATAAATTATTAATAAAATTCAAAAGTTGGTTTTTAACGATGTAAAAAATTTTATCATTCTTTCATTGATTGTTAAAAGTTTTAATCTTAAAATGACACAAAAATTTTAGGAAAAATAAACCAAAAATCCCAATTTTTTCCGTATTTTTGTAATAAAATAAATTCTGTGGTAATATTAAAATGTGACTAAGTTTTTTGTCACAGAAAGGGGTGGTGAACTATGTTTTATATTATTCATAGAGAAAATGATAACCTTAATTTTAATCATAATTTTAGTATTTATTATCAAATTCTAAAATTATAAATTTGTTAAAGTTCATTACCTCAAAAAATAATAAAAAAACCTCATTGTAGCGCAATGGGGTTTTCATTATCTAAATTTAGATAATTAAGTGTAATGAACTATGTTTACAATATTATTATAACACTTTTTCTACAAATGTTTATAAAAATGTGAAAACAAAAATTATATATCATTAATAGTGCAAAATTACGGATTTAAAAAAGAACTATTTGAGAATTTAATTTTTATTTAATAAAATTGAATTTTATAACTTATATATTTTTTGTTAAGTTTTTAAGTCAAAAATAAAATGAAATTAAATTTGTTTGTGTATTTTTAAATTTTATAAATAAGGAGAAAGATGAAAGTTAGAGATTTTTTAGAATATTGTACAGAAATTAATTTGTCTAAAAATACAATTAGACAATACGAATATATACTAGGAGATGTTTTAGATGTTGATAATAAAGAATTTAAAAAAGTAATTGAAATTATTATTGATGATAAAAAAGGTGGTGGATACCAGCATACTTTAAAAGATATTTATCATAGTTTTTTAAAGTATACAAAGGATGAAGAAAAATTAGAAAAATTAAGCAAAATCAAACTCAAACCCATCCCGCTCTACTTTAGAGCGATAATAACAAAAGAAGAACTTTATGAAAAAACAACAATTAAAACTAAACGGAAAACAGAAATTTTTTATAAAACAATAATTCGTTTTTTATTTGAAACAGGAATAAGAATTGGAGAATTAAAGCATTTAAATATTAGAGATGGCAGACTATATACTATAGGAAAAGGTAATCGTGAAAGACAATTGTTTTATAAATATGAAACATTAAAAATAATGTTTGAAAATTGAGATAAATATAAAAATGCCAAGCCAAATACAGTGGCTAAGCAAATCAAGAAAATTTTAGGAAAAATTTATTCACCACATAGTTTAAGAAGATCTTTTGCTAGTTTTCTTTTAAAAAATGATGCAAATCCTAAAATGGTACAAATGTTAATGGGGCATATTAAAATTACAACCACTTTTAAATACTTGCATTTTTCTGAAAGGGAAAATCAAGATATGTACAATAAAATCTTTTATGAAGAATAAAAATTTGTTTTCCTGAATGAAAAAAATGCAAAAAAATGCAATTTTTTCATTTGTTTTATTATTTTCTAAGTTTTTTAAATAAAACTGCTATATAATAAAACTATAAAATATATTTATAAAAAATTATAAAAAAGGAGAAAAAATGAAAAAATTTGATGTAGTAGTTTTAGGTGGTGGTCCAGGTGGATATAGCCTTGCTAACATTTTAGCTACAAATGGAAAAAATGTCGCTTTAATTGAAAAAAGCGACTTAGGTGGAACTTGCGTTAATAGAGGATGTATTTCTACCAAAACTTTAATTAAATCTGCAAAAGTTTATGAAACTGTAAAAAAAGCTAAAGAATTTGGTATTCATTTAAATGGAAAACACTTTCATTTAAATGAAATTCAAAAAAGAAGAAAAGATAATAAAGAATTATTAAATGTTAATATTGAAAAATTATTAGTTTCTAGTAATGTAACCATTTTTAAAGAATATGGTGAAGTTTTAAGTAATAAAATTATAAAACTAACTAACGAAACTATTGAATTTGATAAATTAGTTTTAGCTACCGGTTCTTCTAGTAGAAAATTAAACCTTAAAGGTTTTGAACAAGGTTACCAAGAAGGATTTTTAATTGATTCAGATAAAGCACTAACATTGGAAAAATTACCAGAATCAATGACAATAGTTGGTTCAGGTCCAATTTCTTTAGAATTTGCTTATTTTTATTCAACTCTTGGAGTTAAAATTACTATTTTAGAAGCAAGAAGTTTTATGGGTAATTTTGACATTGAATTACAAAAAAATGTAAAAAATTACTTACTAGAAAAAGGTGTTGAAATTTATGAAAATGTCAAACTTCTAGAAGTAAAAGATAAAACTTTATTAGTAGAAATTGATTCAAAAATACAGGAATTTTCCGATGATTTAGTATTAATGGCAGTTGGTAGAGTTGCTAATACAGAATCATTTGGTAAACTTAATGTTGAATTAACTCCAACTGGTTTTGTTAAAGTAAATGACAAAATGGAAACAAGTGTAGAAAATGTTTATGCAATTGGAGATGTAACAGGTATTTTACTTCTTTCAACAACTGCTTATAAAACAGGAGATATTGTTGCAAAAGAATTATTAAATAAAAAACACAACGAGGTAGTAAATCCTAAATTTATTCCTTGATCTGTTTATTTAAATCCTGAATTTGCAGGAGTTGGTTCAAGCGAACAACAACTAATTAATTCTAATGTAGAATATGCATCATTAGTATTACCTGCTGCTGCATTACCAAGAGTACATGCTGATGGTTTAGATAAAAAACACGGTTTTGTTAAATTTTTAATTGATAAAAAAACAAATAAAATTTTAGGAAGTTTTATGTTTTTAGAAGGGGCACACATTTTAATTAATGAAATAGCTCATGCCATCCAAAACGATTGAACATTTACTGACTTACAAACTAAATCATATACACACCCAACAATTGCAGAAGCTGTTTATTATGCAGCAAGAAACTTTACTTTTAAAAAATAATGAAATCAAAGCATTCAAAAAACTCACTAAATGTGAGTTTTTCTTATTTCCAGTGCCGGAACAATGGAAACTGCCAACAGCAGCTCTACTAATGATAATATAATTGTAACACAAAATTGTTTTTATAATTATACTTTATCAAGTTTCCTAACAAATAGTAAAAAAGTTAAAAATCACCTATTTTTTGATTAAATTTATTGTTTTTCTTTTTTCTTTATACCATTTTATTATTATTTATTACTGAATATAATAGAACTTAACAATGATTGAGAAAAATGAAATCTGCCATCTTTTTTAATTCCTGCTTTTTCTCAATCAAAATTATTAAGTTTTTCAAGAATCTCCATAGTTTCATCAAGAGAACAAAAAGTGTAAATCGAAAGAACTGATGCATCATAATGTATAAATTTGTTCTCTTGTGTATTTTTTTAAAATGTAAAAAGGTTTTTCTTTTCTTGTTAAACAATTAACAAAAATTTGAAAAGAAAAATTATGTGGACTTTTAGGAGTTGGTCTTATCCACTTTTCAGGCTCGTAAGCTATTTTTGTTGTTTTTAATGTTCTTTCGGTTTGTGAATTTATAAATTCTGTAAGTCCTGCTTTAATTTTGCTATTAAAACCAGAAGCACCACCTACTTTTACTACTATTTTATGATTTAATTCTAAAGGTTTACCAAATATAATTTTTCCATTATTATAAAAATATTCTAACTTTTTAGGATGATTTTTAGTTTTAACTATTTTTACTATCGAAGTAGGAACTGATGCGTTTTCTCATACGTTTTCAGAAACCGGTTCTCAGTATGTTATGGAAAAATTATCATATATATGTTTTATTAATTTTTTAGCACTACTGTTGGAAAATATTTTACTTGATATAATTCAAATTAATTCTCCGTTTTCTTCTAAATCAAATAAAGCTTTTTCAAGAAAAAAATAAAATAAATTAGGTTTATGATTTAGAAAGTTTGAATGCAAATTTTCTTGAATGTTTTTAAAGTCTACATAAGGAGGATTTCCTATTATAACATCACTTTTAAAGTTGGTGTTAAAATATGAATCAATGATGGCTTCTTTATGACTTATAGTACTATCTTTTTCAATTGCAATAATTTCTGAATTGCTGTATTTTTCCTTTAATTTATAATAAAAATTACCCGTTCCGGATGAAGGTTCTAAAATACGTTTTGGATTTTGTATAGATATTAATTTAATCATTTTTTTAACAATAAATTCCGGAGTAAAAACTTGACCTAAATTCTTTTTATTTAATTGTGTTATATTATTCATTTTCATCATCTTTTTTTGTAAAGTATTTGTTAAAATCATTTAATATATTTGCTCTTTTTTCTATACTTTCTCTTAGGTAATGCAAAATAAATTGTTTAGCTTCATTATAAGTTCTATATTTTAAATTTTTATTTTTACTTCAAATACACTGAAATGGTAAATTATTTCCGTTGGAAACTAAGGTTTCTATTTGTTTTAAAGAAGTATAGAATGATTCTTTTAAATTATTTTTTATCAATGATTAAAAAATAATAATCCTTGTAGTTTTCTTTAATATTGTCGTGAAGTTTTTGAAAATAATCATTTCAATTTATTTGATTTGAAAAATCTGGTTTATTTCCAGTTAAGGCAAAATAAATGCCGCCTTTTGAATTCAAATTATCACCAGAATTATTGTCTAGGGAGGTTATTTTTAAGTTTATAGGAACAAAATATTCAGAAGTTTCACCTTCAATGGCTAAATCATATCATTCTCTTGGTTTGCTATCTGTTAGTTTCAATTCCATTTTCTTAAGTAATGATTTGATTTTTTGATTTTCTAAAATAAATTTTAAAATTTCTTTTTTATTAATTGTTGAGTTTGTTCTTCCATCTTCAAAATTTTTAGAAAAAGAAATATTAGAAACTTTGATTTCTTCAACTATTGCAAAAATAATTGTTTCTATAATTTTTTTATCTTTTTCGCTTTCGTTTTCTATCTTTGTCATACTCTCCCGCTTAAATATTTCATTTTTGCTTAAAAATATTAAAGAAAAAAACTAATTTAGGAAAAATGCCTTGTTTTTCCTACTTTAATTGATTTCGCTATAATGTTTTGGTCTTGGTAAAGCAACTCTTTTGTGCTCGCTGATTTTATGTTGTTTTTCTATTAAGGTTATAGTTTTTGAATCAAGTTTACTTTTGTCTTTAAAGTAAGTTTCTAAATCATTGTAAGTAAAACCTAATTCTGCTTCATCGCTTTGGTTTTCTCATAAACCTGCTGTTGGAATCTTATTAATAATACTTTCTGGAATTTCTAAATATCTTGCCATTGCTCTTACTTCACTTTTAGTTAGTTGTACAATAGGCAATAAATCAACTCCACCATCACCATATTTAGTAAAGTAACCAAGATACATTTCAGAGAAATTATCAGTTCCTAAAACAAGATATTTATGTTCTTGTGCAAAGGCATAAAGAGTAGTCATTCTTAATCTTGGTTTAATATTAGCAAGAGCTAATTTATCATTTAAAGGTAGTGCTTCTACTAATGTTTGGTAAGTTTCTTTTAAAGAAATAGTTTCAGTTTTTAAAGAAAATTTTTTCACAAGAGCAGCAATGTCTTCTTGATCATTTTGCATGCTATTGATAGGCATTATGATTCCTAAACTATTATCTGGAAAAGCTCTTTTAGCAAGTGTTGCTACAAGAGCAGAATCAATCCCACCTGAGATACCAACAACAACACCTTTCATGTTTGCTTTTGCAACTTCATCTTGCAATCATTTAACTAAATAATCTGTATATTTTTGAACATTCATAGTGCAAAAATTTTAGCACATTAAACTTTTAAAATTAAAATAAAATCAGTTTTTTAGCAAAAAAACACTTTTAGTGTGCTCTTTTGCTTATTTTATGATTTTTTTGGCAAAATGTGGTAAAATTTTGTTATTTATTAATGTAATAAATATTAGATTATTATTTTTATAATAATTTAATAGAAATCTTACCATAAATTTTTGGTAAGAAAAAATTAGTAAAAAAATTGAAATAAATCTAAAAAGGACAAGTTATGGAAGATAAAAAAAATAAAAAATTTACTAAAAAATTAGCGGCTATAATTGCCTTAGCTTTTGGTGGAGCGGTTATAGGTTCTGGTATATTGGCTCCTTTTTTCATTTTTAAAAATTGAAAAGAAATCCAATATGATGTTATTGATATAGAACAAAACTTTTCAAAAACAACAGATACTAGTGTTGCTTTTGATTTTGCTTTTAGTGATGAACAAACTTATAGACTGAATGGAACACCTATTAAAGTTTCCATTTTAGATGCAAACAAAAATGTTGTGCAATCTGGGGATGCAAGATATGTTGAGAGTTTAAGAAAATGAAGTTTTGATTCAACTGGATTTGAAAACAAACTGTTAGCTGGTAGACAATATGAAATTTCTTTTGAAACTGATTCAAAAAGCATTACAAAAGAGAAAAAGAAATTTAATGTTTTAAACGAAAACAAAAAAACAGTTGTAACTAAAGCTAACGTTTCTCAATTTGAAACAAGTAGTTTAAACTCCAGAGAACAACAAGTTACTGTTAAATTTGCTGATGAAATTAAATCTCTAGATGGTAAGAAAGCAATTTTAAAATACCACTACACAACAGTGTCACAAGGAAATGCTTCTGACAATCCAAGCGATATTAAAAATGACGAAACAAGAATTTCTTTTGACCAAGCTGTTGAAATTAAAGACGGAAAAGCACAATTTGTTATCAAGGGATTACAACCAGCAAGAAAATATGTAATTGAATACGTAGCAATCGTTGATGAAAACGAATACAACGGGATTGTTTCACAAAGAGAAATTGCCGTTCCTTATGACGTTGAAGCAAAATCAACATTTGAAACTAAACCAGTTAAACTAGAAGTAAATAACGTGCAAACAATTAAAATGGGAACAAATACTGGACAAATTTCAGTAGGTTTTCTAAAATCAAATGACGAACCAGAAATTTCATTAGTTGGTAAAAGCACAAAATTAAAATACAAAATCAAAGGTACAAGTGAAATAAAAGAAATCACTTCTACCGTTATTGGTAACTCATCTATTTTTGACTTTAATGCCAAAAATGCATCATCAACTTTACAAGAAGGAACAGAATACGAAATTGTTTCTATTGAAGCAGCAGACTCTTCAGTTGAATTTAAAGATACTTTAAGATCACCAGACTCTAAAGCATTATTCTTTAGTACTCAAGAAGCAGTAAGTGCTATTACTTTTGGACCAAGAGAACCAAAACAAAAAACATTCACAATTGACATTATTTCCCAAGAAAATAAAGGAAATTTAGATGGTGCATCTATTGAAGTTTCATTAGAACCATTTAATGATAAAGCAATTCAAAAACAAGTTTTAACTAAAAAAGAAGGTACAGCAGATGTTTATACCGCTACTTTTACTGCTACCGATTTACTACAAGGAATAACATATAAAATTGCTAAAGTAAAAATTACACCAAAAAACAACCCAGAAGATTCATTCAATTTACCTTTTAATAATGCTATTGATCAAGATGAAAACTTAAGATCATTTACAACAGTTGTTGGACAAGCAGATTTACACATTCAAGGATTTGCAAAAGCAGGACACAACTCTGCTACTGTTAATTTAGTTTATGATCCAGAAAACAACTTTTTAAGTGGAAAAACCCTTGTTTTAACTTACAAAAAAATTAATCCTGCAAGTGAGCAAGAATACACCGTTGAAGCTGTTGCTAATGCTTTAAAAGCAACTTTTGAACTTGGAGGAAACTCAACTGCTATTAATAAAAATACAGATGATGCTTTGGCAACACCTACACCAGCAGCAGAACCATTAGATGCAGGTACAACTTATAAATTACTATCTGTAAGATTAAAAGATACAACAGATATTGAAACTGTTTTAAAAGCAGATAATGAAAGCCAAAAAGAATTTACTACAAACTCAAGAATTAGAAAAATTGAATCATCAAACATTACTGATACTAGTGCAACTATTAAAGTAACTTTTGCTGATGCTATTAAAACTATTACTACAACCGAAGCAGAAGATGGTTCTAAATCACCTTCACATAGAAAAGCAAAATTAATTTACCAAGTAAATAATTCTAAAGAAGGACAAGAAACTTTACAATCTTCACCTAAATCAACTGAATTAGTTGAAATCAATGAAGATGGTGTAACCTTTAATATAACTGGTTTATTAAAAGGTGTAGAATACCAAATTACAGGAATTCAATTTGATATTGAATTACCAACTTTCTATGGAAGTGAAGTAAGTTCTAGAGCAGACAATAGTTTTACTACAACTGCAAAACAATTTGATGTGCAAAACATCCGTTTTGAAAACGAAAGTGAAACCAGTGCAGATATCCTACTTTCCTTTGATTTAAACTCTGACATTATTTTAATTAATAAAAAAGTAGATGTTTACTTTAAAGAAGCAGATGATGCAAACGCTACAGAGCAAAAAGTAACAACAACTATTGATGAATTAGGAGTTGCTAATGCTCATGCAACTAATTTAGCTGAAGGTAAAAAATACATAGTAACTAAATTATTACCACACATTGAACCAGCAGCAGGAAATGAAGCATTACAAGAAGCAGACTACCGTTTTGTTATCCCTACTACTTTAGATTCTAATAAAACTTTCTATACTAAACCAGCAGTTTCTTTAATTACCAGAACTAATTTAACTGAAAATTCTGCAACTTTTGACTTAAGCTTTGTTAATGCAGATCCTGCATACTTAAAAGCTCAAGGTAAAATTAAAGTAGCATACACTAATGCAGATGGAGTTTCTGCCTTTGTAGAACAAGATTTAACACTAGATCAATTCAACTCTAAAAAGGTAACTGTAACTTTAAATAACTTAGAAAAAGTTACAAGTTACACATTAGATAAAATTTCAATTAACGGAATTGAAGTACCAAGAATAACTTCATTTGATCAAGAAACTAATAAATTTACAACACCTTCCACAACATCAAAAGTAATTTCCTTAAATCAAATTACTAATGGTGATAATGATGTAACTTTTGAATTAGCATTCGATAATGTTATCGACAAATTCATGGATACTAAACAAGTAGATGTTACATTAACCAAAGATAATTCTACTGAAACAGTAGTTGCAAGAGGAACAGTACAAAGTGGAATTTTAAGAATCCACGCAGAAACATTAGAAGCAGGAACTAAATACAACATTACTAACTTTGCATTAGCAGATGGTTCTAGCGAAGCAATTAGCATTGCTTTTGCATCTTCTGTGCAAGTAGATAAAAGATTTGTTTATACAAGACCACTTGTTAATTCATTTAACTTCAATGACGTAGCAGAAAGAACTGCTACAGTAGTAGTACACTTTGCTGATTCACAAAATAACTACAATGGTAAAAATGTAATTCTTTCCATTTTAAATAAAACAACTAACGCTGTTAGTCAAATTAATTCAACCACTTTAACTACAGGTCAAACAATTGAAAATAACCAAATTTCTATTGCTTTAAGCGATTTAGATAAATTTACAGAATATGAAGTTGTAGGAGTTAAAGCTAATGTTTTAAACTCTAACTTTGAAGACATTACAATCAAAACAGGAATTGCTAAAACCTTTAATACAACTGCAACTAATGTTGCTGTTTCCAGAATTACTGTTGAAGATGTAACTAAAAATTCTGCAACTGTTTCTTATGTATTTGATAACATTGATGCTTACTTAAATGAAAGACAAGTAACTTTACATTACACCGTGCAAGACGGAAGTGAACAAACTGCTACTGCAACTGTTAAAAACACTCTTGGAACCATTCACGCTGATTTTGAATTAACTAATTTAGAAGAAGGTTCACAATACAACGCAAGCAGAATTACAATTGATAATATTGCTAATATTACTAACGATTCTACTACTTTCTACACATTAGGAGTAGTGCAAAATGTTGTAGCAACAACAGTGCATCAACAAGATGCAACTATTACTGTTACATTTAAAAATGCTGACACTAATAAAACCTTTAATAATAAACAAGCATTAATTAAATTTGCTTCAGCAGCAAACGGAACATTAAAAACCGCTACTGCAACTGTTACAAATAACAGTGCAACATTTACATTAGAGTCTTTAGATAAAAACACTAAATACATCTTACAAGATGTTTCATTAGAAGAATCTGCAAATGATTACAGAATTATTGAATTAGATAAATCATTTACAACTGAAAATCAAACTGATAGAATTAGAGACTTTACTACAAGTGCAACAAGTGCAACTGTAATTAGTATTATTGAAGATGCAAATAGTAAAACTAAATCTTCAACAAGTGTTACATTCCAATTTGATAGAGTTGTGGATACTTTCCTTGCAGACAAAAGTGCAACTTTAACTTACATTAATAAAAAAGATGGAAGCACTAACCAAACATCAAGTGCAACTATAGTTAACTCTGCAACTAACTCCTTAACCTTTAACTTAGACAACTTAGAAGAAGGAGCAGGATTTAGTGCGGTTTCTATTAACATCGATGGTGTAAGCGTTGACTTTAAAACTAATGTTAATAAAGACTTTTCAACCTTACCAGTTGTAAGTGCTATTACTTCTACTGTTCCTACAACAAATGACAGTGATACACAAATAGGATTAACTTTAACTTTTGGTGATGGATTACATTCACTAAATGGTAAAATAGCAAATGTTTCTATTAGTAGTGCAACTAATGGTTCACAAACCCTTTACACTTCTGATGCAACCATTACTAATAACTCTGTTTCCTTTAACTTAACTAACTTAGATAAAAATAATCAATTTGTTATTGATGAAGTAATAGTAGATGGAACTACTATTGAATTTAATAGTACAATAAATGATTCAAACAATGCTTCTAGAAGATTTAAAACTACTGCTAAACAAGCAAGAGCAACTAGTTTACAAACTATTGAAGCATCTAAAGATTCAGTATTATTATCACTTAACTTTGATATTAACAAAGATTGATATTTAGTTAATAAACAAGCAAAACTTAAATTCACAAAAGGAAGTGAAGAGTTTGAAACTACTGCAGCAACAATTAATGATGAAGGTTCATTAATCATTAATGTTAATGCTCAAACATTAATAAATAGTAAAACCTTATCTTCAGGAACAGGTTATACTCTAACTGAAGTAATCATTAGTGAAAATAATGATACTAATACAACTATTAGTTTAGAAGATCTAAGTGATAAAATCTTTAGTACTTTATCAACAATTAATGCAATTAGTGCTATTACAACTACTGAAAATTCAGCATCATTCACAATGACTTTACAAACTCAAGACACTTCTCTTGTAAACAAAAAAGCATTTGTGCACATTGTAAACAACTCCACAAATGCCATCACTACAGTAGAGTCAACTGCTAACTTTAACGATCAACACCAAGTTACATTCAATGTAACTGGATTACCTAAAAATGATACATACACCATTTTAGGATTAAGTATTGGTTCTTCAACTGCTCAAATTCTTGAATACGAAACCACAGTTCAAGAAAGTGCTAAAACCTTTAGAACACAACCAACAACTGCAACTGTTACAGGTATTAGTTATAAATGATTAGATGCTAACAAATCAAAAGCACAAGTAACACTAAGTTTTGACTCTGACGTTGACTCCTTTATGAATGGTAAAGCACTAAAACTAAAATACTACAAAGTACAACCAGACAACGGAGTACACGTTCACGGTGATGCTATTACAGTAGCAAAACAAGATGGTCAAGACATTATTGTTCGTGGTTCTACAATCAAATTCATCCTTCAAGGAAGAATTGATGCTAACGGAAATCAAATTAATAATACTTCAAGTTATAGTTCTAATATTCAAACTGCTACAAGCGATGGAACTGAACCAAGATCAGTAGCATTTAAAGGACTTATACAAGGGGCAAAATATAGAATTGAAAGTTTACAGACAGTAGATACAAATGAAAATATAACAATTAGTTTTGCTAATAATTTAACACCAGAAATGAAAGATCTATTAACACCAGATGGGGTTATTGGATATAATGTCGGTTTAAGTGCAGCAGAAGGTAATGTTGTGGAAGAAAATGGTGCTAGAGTAACTGTTAAAGCATCTGTAAGTAGTTTAAAAGATTTAGTTGCTATTAATGCTGCAAATCCCGGAAATAGATTACAAAATATTCCCGGTGCTATTAAATTAAGAATTTATAACATAGCAACTGGTAAATATGAAGAAATGGTAGTTAATCAAGTAGCACCCAGAGATTACAACACTTTCTGAATAGAATTTCAAGGATTACTTTCCAAAGAATCTAGATATCAAATCGTAAGTATTCTTATTGATGGAGTTCCTACTGTTAACTCACCAACTGGATACAATTTAGATGATGGTTCAAGATTTAATAGTAATAGTAATTATGCTACTGTTACAAATATTGAATATGGTGAAAAAACTACAACAAGTGCAAAAATGTCTATAAGTTTTGCTAAAGCAGATGAAAACTTATTAAGAAATAGAAAAAGAATTACTGTATCTTACAGAAAAAGAGGGACAAACGATACACCTGCAACAATTCAAGGACAAATCGATGCTAATACAAAAAAATTAGAATTAAATATTACAGGATTAGAACCAGGTGCTGAATATGAAATTAGTGCTGTACGTATTGAAGAAGTAAGTATAAGCATAAGTAATCAACCATTTCCAGCATTTACTTTAACTGAAAATCAATACAAACAAAATGTTATTAAAACATTTAGTACAACTCCTGTAATTGATTTAATAACAAAAGGAACTATAGATCAAACAACAGCTGTTGTTACAATAAGGTTAAAAGGTGATGTTTCTGATATAGCAGATAATTCTACAGGAACAATTGTTCTTTCAAAAGGAGCACCTGATTCTACTGATTTTAGTGCTTATAATACAGTTCAAAATGTTTTCTTTGATAAAACAAATAAAACTATTAGATTTGATTTAAGTAATTTATATAAAGACACTCAATACAATGTTAGAAGTTTAACTATAGGTGATAATACATATAGTTGAGATAATAATATTACTGTAGAAAACAAACAATTTAGTACTTCAGGAACTACTGCTACAATTACTAATATTGCATATTCTAATATAATAAATACAGAAGCAAGAATTACTGCAACTATTGCAACTATTGATAGTTATGTAAATACAAGAAACTTGAAAGTAGTTTATCAAGAATTAGATGACTCTAATAACCTTGTGGGTCAACCACTTTTATCTGCTGATGTAATTATTGAAAACAACAATGCTGTATTTAATTTAAGTGGTTTAAAAAATGGTAAAAAATACAGAGTAATTCGTTTTGAAAATACAGTGCCTGGAAGCGGTTCAGCTCACCAAAGTGTAGGATTTAATATAGATAATGGAGTAAATACAGAATTTGCTTCTTATGTAGGTATTAAAACAGTTGCAAACACAACGCAAGAAGAAAGTGCTACATTAACTGTAACCTTAAAAGATTATGAACCAACAAGAGTAATAGGAAAACTTGCTATTTTAAGACTTCAAGGTATTGATCAAGATATTTATGCAACAGTTGATAGTAATCAAGTAGCAACTTTTGTAATTAGAAATTTAGCTAAAGAAACAACATATACAATTGACACTATAAAAATAGATAATAATACTTTAAATTATTATGAAAGTGTAACAGAACAAAATAAACAATTTACTACATTAGGTAATACTGCAACTATTACTTCTATTAGTAATGCTAATAACACAACAAATAGAGTTGATGTCACTTTAACTTTTGCAGCTAAAGATAAATACTTAAATAATAAACAAGTAAAACTATATTATAAAGAAGCAGAAGATACAACTTCAGCAACCGCTAAAACTAATGCAACAGCTGCAACCGTTACTTTAAATGGACAAATTGCTACTGTAACATTTGCTTTAGATTCTAATGACGTGCAATCAGGTAAAAAATATGAAATATTAGGACTAAAATCACAACCAGATGAAAACGCTATAACCTTTAGTATTTCTAATTCAATTAATATTTCAGCACACGAAACCAAATTCTTTGAAACCAAAATAGCACGTCCTGTTATTACTGGAGCACAAATAACTTCAACTGATAACCCAGAAGGTAAAAATAACACCTTCTTATCACATGTTAGTGTAACTTTTAGTGATCCTAACGATGCTTTAAATACAAACTTAATTAACTCATGAAACTTCCAACTTAAAAATAGTAAATCTGGATCAGAACAAATTGTAAGTGATTTACAATTCATTAATCGTTCTTATACAAGAGATAACTCAACTAATACCACAACTTTAACTTTTGATATTAAAGGAGATATCCTTAAATGAGTAGGAAGAGTTAATAAGTTAGAGATAGACTTTAGCTACTTTGATAACTTAGAGAAAACTCATTCAATTTCAGGAACCTTTATTAATGAAAAAACCATTAATAATACAACAAGTACTATCGACTTAGAAACTCAAGAAAGATATGTAACTACATCTCTTTCTGGTGTTGTTACAACTGGTTATGATATTGAATTCAATCTTAAAGTTTACGATCCAAAACAAACCTTAACTAACTTTGGTTCAGCAACTGGAGCATATAATTATGCTCCTAGTGATAATAGAAGAGAATTTTTATCACCAAATGGACTCACAAATGAACAACCTACAACAACAGGTAATGCTTTAAGTTTTATCTTAAGAGCTAAACAATCCTTTATTAACTTTACAGGACAAGCATGAGCAGGATTAAGTAGAAATAATTTCTATTATAATTCTGGATTAGAACAAGATAGATCAACAACCGAAGAACAAAATCAATGATGAGCAATTGCAAGTTATGGAACTACAAGACCTGCAGGACTTAATACTCCTTATCCTGATGGTGATTTACCAAATAGAAACTATTTAAATAACAATAATTTACCACCATTAGACAAATGAAAATTTAGAGCAGAAGGTAGAGATTGAACTAACGTTACAAAAGCATTTAAGAAAGAAATTTTATGAATTAATCGTGAAACTACTGGTGAAAATGCTGATATGGTTGATATAAAAATTAGAATAACAGCAGGTGGAACAAGAAATGAAGCATCTCGTGATTATTTAATTGCTAAAATATTCAACTTTGATTTAAATGACTTTAAAATTCAAAATGAAAAAACACTGTTTGCTTCTAAATCATCTACTGTTTGAGAAAATTATCAAAGTCCTTTATTAACTGGTTCTGGAACAAGTTTCATAGGAACCGCTGATGGAAGTTCTAATTTCTGAGATTTAAATTTTGGACCTACAATATTTAACTCTAACACCGGAGTTTATGACAAAGGAAAAATTTCTTTAAATAGAGTTGAATACAATGAAAATACAGGGAAATTAAAAGCAATTATTGATTTACCAAATACAACCCCACCTACTGGTGGATTAAATACAGATACAAATAATGGTAAAGGATTTATTGCTTATGCTTTATTTGTTAATTCAAAAGGTGATGAATATGTATTTGGAGATAAAAATGGTCAAGGATTAGACTTTTTAAGAAATATTACTTATAGACCTAGTGCAGATGGAACAAATCAATATGACACTGCAGAAATTGAATTTGATCTTAAAAATACAACAATTCCACTTTCTCAATTACCAGAAGAAAATGAAACACTTAGATTTGTAAATGTTATTTTCTCAAGAAATGGTTATGGAACTTTCTTATACCCAATGAACTGAACAGAAGTAGATAATTCATACAAAGAAATTCAATTCAAAAGATAATTTTAATAAATACATTCTAGCTTTAGGATGTATTTTTCTGTTTTATCAAGACATTAAAATAAGAAAATTTTTCTATTTTTTAGTGCATTTTTGCCCATAAAAATTATAAAAATTTGTTTTTTTGCTAAAAATGATATAATTATTATATTTATAAATATAATAGAGTCAAAAGAAGGGAATTCTAATGAGTAAAAAAGTGAAAATAATTTTATCTGCAATTGCAACTACTGCAGTAGCAGCAGGAACTACAGCGGTTGCTGGATATTATTTTTTCAAAAAAAACGATACACCTACTTCCATTCAACCAACTGAAGCAACTTCAAATAACCAAACAAATTTAGATAAAGAACCAAAAGTTAATGAAAATGGTTCTATTCAAAAAAAGAAAAAAGAAGAAATTGAAACTAAAACAGAAACAAATGTAAAACCTAAAGAAGTAGAAACAGAAAAATCAGTATCACCTTCAAAAGAAAATCCACCCACCACTGTTGAAAATAAAAAAGAAGAACCAATAGTTGAATCAGGAGATCAAGAATTTGAAAATGCTCCGCAATTAGAAGTTAATATTGATAACTCCACTTTAAGATTTAGTGAAATTCATAAAGAAAACTTTTCAATTAACAACTCAAATAATAATTTAAGTTATTCAGTAGAAAGTTTTAGACTAAATGACGATCAAAGATCAATCTCTGTTGTTGTTAAAATAATAAAAGCAGATAAAAGTAAAACTTACACCATTGATAATTTTACTGACTTCAAAACTGAAGAGCAATATTACATTGAATTATTGAATTCTAAAACAGAAGCATTACAAGTGCATCTTATTGCAGGTAATGAAAATAAAAAAGCAAATGAATATACCATCAATAATTTTGAACTAAATAACCAAGATAATAATTTTACTTATGAATTAACTTCACTTTCAACAGTGCAATCAAATCAAGAAACAGGAATAAGAACTACTGTTGTTAGTGGAACTATTTCTAAAGATAATCATTCTCAAAGTTTTAACAAAACAGTTACTTGAAACTTTGAAACAGATAGAGAAGTATTAGCAAGGGTAATAAAAAACAAACAAGTTTATCAAGCAGAAATTGATAAGATTCTAAATAAAAAACTAATCCCTGCTGAAATATCTTTAAGTTCAGAAAAGATTCAATATTATGATTCAAAAGAAGATGTGTATTTTATCTTTAATAGAGCAGAAGAATTAAATGATTTTGAAGGAACTGCAAGATTACAATTTGAAGTAAGAAAAAATGATTCTGCTGCTTCATTATCATTAACATTTAATGGATTTAATAAAATTGTTGCTGAAGATAAAGATTACAATAATACTCATAGATCTGCTACTTGAAATATTAATGCACCAGAATCAGATAGTACAAGTTATAAAAAAGAATATGTATTTACAAGAGTTGGTCTTGGTGGTAAAATAGGGCGAAACTATTGATATGTTAATTCAGATAAATCAAAAGATATTGTTTTTGAAATTACTAAGAAAAACAATAAACCAATTTATGTTTATAATTTAGAATTAATCTTTATGCATTATGGTGGATATTATAATGACAATGATTTCTATCATATTGAATATAAAACTACACCAGATGGACAATGACAAAAAGCAGATATGTCAACAAATGTTAAGTGAGATCAAGTACATAATGCTATTCCACATATTCATAACAAAATTGATATCAAAAAAGATGTTGTAGCAATTAGAGTTGTATTTGAAAAAGGAAAACAACCAACATATTACACACATATTTCAAGTTTAATGCCTTATATTAAACAATATCAATATGAACAAGAAAATATAACTAATACAGATGATAATATCTCAACAACAAATCAAGAAAATCCACCTGTTACAACTAATAGTGATTCAGAACCTGCTGTAAATCAACCAGTAACTCCAGTGCAAGAAGAACCAACAGTAGAACAACCAACTACTTTAAATGATAATGAACAACCTTCTGTTTCAAGCGAACCTTCTTCAAATGATTCTTCTAAAGTTGTAAATACTGATGATTCAATTCAAGAACCTACAACAACTTCAAGCACTGATTCAAATGATAAAACAGACACAACTACCGTTTCACAACCAACAGAAAATGAACCTGCTACAGTTACAGAAAACCCTTCAAATAATTCCGATAATACAACAACAGATAATGAACCAGTTTCAAATAATTCATCAGAACCTGTTGAACCAGCAGTATCAACATCAAACGAAGAACAACCTGTTGTATCAGAACCAAATGGAAACACTGCAAGTGAACCAACTACAGAAGAACCAGTAGTTAGTGAGCCAGTTGATGAAGAATTTGAAAATGCTCCACACTTAGATGTAAGTATAAATAACTCTACTTTAAGATTTAGTAAAATTCAAAAAGAAAACTTTTCAATTAATAATACAAATAATAATTTAAGTTATTCAGTAGAAAGTTTTAGTATAAATGAAGATCAAAGATCAATTTCTATTGTGGTTAAAATAACAAAAGAAGAAAAAAGTAAAACTTACATTATTGATAATTTCACTAACTTCAAAACTGAAGAGCAATATTATGATGAATTATTAACAGAAAAAGTTCAAAATTTAGCTTTAGTAATTAAACCTGAATCTAAAAACAAAAAACTTAATGAATATGTAATTGAAGATTTTGCTGTTAATATTCCTGATAGTCAATATCAATATAATCTAAGTTCATTTAGTGCAGTAAGTGAGAATCAAGAAACAGGAATTAGAACTACAACTATTAGTGGAACTATTTCAAAAGATAATCACTCTAAACCTTTTGCAACAGAATTAAGTTGAAGTTTTGAAACCGATAAACAAATTGTTGCAAGAGTTATTGCTAATAAGCAAAAATATCAAGCAGAAATTGATAAGTTATTTAACAAAAACTTAATTCCAAGTGAAATTCAATTAAATCCACAAGTATTGCAATATCACGATCAAAAAGATGACGTGCAATTTACTGTTGTAAATAAGGCACAATCATTAAAAGATTTTGAAGGAAGTGCAACACTACAATTTAGAGTAACTAAAAATAATGCATCTGATACTGTTTCATTAACATTTAACGGATTTAATAAAATTGTTGCTGAAGATAAAGATTATAATAATAGACATAGATCAGCTACTTGAAATATTAGTGCACCACAACCTAGTTCAAGTTGAAAAAAAGAATATGTATTTATTCCAGTTGGATCTTGAGGGTATCTTGGTAAAAACTATTGATACACAAATGCAAATCCAAAACAAGATATTCATTTTGAAATCACTAAGAAAAACAATCAACCAATTTATGTTTATAACTTAGAATTAATCTTTATTAGAGATGGTTCTTACTATAAAGATCAAACATTCTATCATATAGAATATAAAACAGCAAATAATAACAATTGACAAAGAGCAAATATGAATACAATTGTTAAGAAAAACCAATGACACCACGGTGTTCAACACGTTCATAATACAATAGACATTAAAAAAGAAGTAACAGCAATTAGAGTTGTATTTGAAAAAGGAAAACAACCTAAATATGTGCATATTTCAAGTTTAATGCCTTATGTTAAAGAAAGATAATATAAAAGGAAGTAATTATGAGTAAAAAAGTAAAAAATAAAAAAGGAATTGCCTTAGGGGCTTTACTTGGAGCATCCATAGGTACTACAGCTGCTTTTGTTCCACATTTATTTAATGACAAAACAAAAAAAGCTGAAACAGTTAATATTAAAGAATTTGAAGCAACTAATATTGGTTTAAATAGTGCTACAGTTAAATTCAAGTTAGATCTTGAATCATTACCTGAAAGATATAAAAAAACTTTATCAAGTAATCCACAATTAAACGTTAACATTATTGAATCTAAAACTAATAGAATTGCTGATACAGAAGTAGCAACATATAATGCAGAAACACAAGAATTTTCATTAGATGTTACTTCATTAAAACCTGGAAAAATCTATAATCTACAAGTTGTTGATTTAGCAAATGATAACTTAACTTTTGAAATGAGCACAAGTGCAGGTTTCATTGTTACAAAACCTGAATTAGAAAAACTAAACTATAATCTTAATAAAAGAGAAGTTTCTCTGGAATTATTCTTCTCTGATGAAGAAAAAATTCTTGTTGGTAAAGAAGTTACAATTCAAGTAAAAGAACAAAATAACACAAGTGCACAACCACAAACATTAACAGGAAAAGTAGAATTAGTAGAAGGTAAAGATTTAGCAGGTAACGACAAACACAGTGTTGTATTTAAAACTAAAGTAGAAGGTTTAAAAAGAAACACTACTTATGAAGTTACAAGTGTTAAAATCGATAATAGAGAAGTAGAAGCAAAAGCCGACTTAGACCGTACTTTTAAAACTTCAATACCAACTACAATTGTAAAATCACTAACTCAAACTGAAAGCACCAAAAACACTGCTAAAGGTGAATTATTATTTTCAGGAGATGATGAAGATGTTGAAAATAAACAAATTAATGTTACTTATGCACAAATTAGCAAAGATGAAAACGGACAAAAAACAGGTTATACAAACATTCAAACCCTTTCTAATTTAGCTCTAACAAAAGTTGAAAAAACAATTGATAATAAACAAGAAACATTCTATAAAGTAGATTTAGATTTAACTAACTTACAACCAGGTTCTTCATATGAAATTCTTAGACTTTCATCAGTTAATAGCGATGATTTAGAACATGCAGTAAATGCTATTCTTCCACGTGAAGAAGCAGATAAATGAATTTTATCTACAAATCCAGTTGTTGCTAAAATCTCGACTGATACACAAGTAGAAAAAACAGCATTTATTACAGTAACTCTAAAAGATGATTCATATACTAAAAACGGACAAAGTGCATATTTAAAATATGCTCTAAAAACAGAAAAAGATGATGCTACTAAAGTTAAAACCGTTAAAGGAAATGTTATTGGTAACTTTATTAGATTCAATTTACAAGATTTACAAGGATTACTAGAATACACTATTACAGAAATTGGAATAAGTGAACCAGGTAGAACTGCAGATCAAGAAAAACACACTGCATTTGATTTTACTGAAAACTTTGATCAGGCAACCAAAAGCTTTATACCAACTGTTTCAAATATTTTAATTAACGATGTTAATGTAACTGACATAAAAGAAAGTACAGCAAAAGTTGTACTAGAATTTGAACCAAACAATGATTTTATTGAAAACAGAAAAGCAAAATTACAATTTTCTGCTTTAGGTTCTAATGATGTTGTTACTTTCCCTTCACCTGCTACTGATAATCAAACAGTGGAAGGAAAAGTAATTTCTAAACAAGATAACAAATTAAAAGTAGAATTTGACTTAACTGGATTAATTGGAGGAACAAGTTATTCTATTACTGGATTAACTCTTGATGAAGATTCAACCAAGAGTGCTGTAGAAAATAACTTAAAAATTGATTTTTCAATTAATTTAGATGGTTCTAAAAGAAGATTTATTACAAAACCAGTAATTAAAGATATTAACTATACAAACTCAGATACTTCCGCAAGTTTAACATTTACTTTAAATAACTCATATACAGATAAAACTCAATCCTTTGAAGGAAAAACAGCTACTGTTAAATATAAATTAAGAACAGATGCTAATGCTCAACCACAAGCAGGTGAAGATACAGCAGAAAAAACAGTTACAGCACAAGTAAAAAGTAACTACATTGTTGTTGATTTAGAGAATTTAACACCAAACAAAACTTTTGAAATTACTTCAGTAGAAGTTGAAGGTTATACAACTTCAGATACAACTAAACCAAATGATATTTTAGCTGTTTCTAGTGATATAACAGAAGATAAAAAACTATTCTATACAACAGCTGTTTCAGCTAATATTAATAATATTACTAACACACCACAAACAGAATCAACTTCACAATTAGTATTTACTTTTGATGATAGATCTAAATTCTTAGCAGGTAGAACTATTATAATGAAATACAGAAAAGTGAATGCTAGTGTTTCAACCCAAGATTCTACAATTGAAACAACTGTAAGTGCAGATGGAAGCAGTTTAACTTATGATTTAACTGGTTTAGACATAGGAATTAAATATATTGTTAGTTCACTAACACTAAAAAAAGATGCTGCAGATGCAGATGACAAACCTTTAACTAGAATTGTTTTTGATGCTAAAACAGTTGCAGAAGAAAACAAAATCTTTAGAACAACTAACGGGGTAAGTGGATTTGAATTTAGAACTCCAGTTGAAACAAAAGCTAGAGTTATTGTTTCAATTGCTGACGCAAGTCAAGAATATGAAAATAAACAAGTAAAATTAGTTTATGCTAAAACAGATGCAAACTCTACTGAAACAACTACAGATGCAGTTGACATTATTAATGGTAAAGCAGTATTTGATTTAACTAATTTAGAAAAAATCAAAGAATACAAAATTACTCATGTTAAATTAGTAAATAATGGTACTGAAACTGATATTCCTTTAAAAACATCATTAACAGATGATAATAAAAAATTCACTACTTCTGCTCAAAGTGCAAAAGTTGCTACAATTGAAGAAGATGCAAGTTCTAGAACTAAAAACTCTGCAGTTGTAAATGTTTCATTTGATACTACACACGATAGTTTCTTTGCAGATAACTCTTACACTCTAAAAATGAAATATAAATTAAGAGGATCTAATGAAGCAATTCAAGAAGCAACCGGTGTTTTAGATGCTTCTGATGCTTCTAATAAAAAATACAAATTTACTTTCTCAAGTCTAAAAGAAGGTTCTGTTTACTACATTATTGGATTTAATGGTGAAAAAGATAATAAAAACATTGATGTTATTTTAGATAATGTTAGTGAAGATAAAAAACAATTTTCAACTAAAGCAACAGTAAACTCTATTTCTGTAAATACTTCTGAAGAAGCAAAAGCAAGAATTGTAGTAAGATTTAACGATGCAAAAAGAGAAATTATTAATAAAGAGTTAAAAATCGTTGTTAAAAAACAATCAGAAAAAGATAATGATTCAGCAACTAAATATGAAGATACATCAACTTCAGATTCAGGATTATATGTATTTGATTTAGCAGATTTACCAAAAACAGAAACATTAGAAGTAGTAGGTATTTATGAAAAATCAGGAGGTTCTTCAGATTATACTCAACAAATTGATTTTGGAGCAGAACAAGCAAGTACATTAGATACAACAAAAGTATTTACTGTTACTGCAACAAGTGCTACAGTTAATAAAGTTGAAGTTACTTCAATTGAAAGAAATTCTGCTTCAGTAAAATTAACTTTTGATACAACTAAAGATTCATTTGTTAATGGTAAAAAACTAAAATTAAGATATAAAGGACAAGATTCATCAGATATTATTGAAACAACAGGTGATGGTGAAACAATAAATAATGGTACTCTTACTATTGCTTTAAGCAACTTAAAAGAAGGTATCAGATATGAAGTTGTAGGATTTACAGTTGAAAACTATAAATCTAACTTTGATTCTTCAACAAATTCTCTTGCTTCATTAAGTCATAGACAATTTGTAACAAAATCAGCAGTTTCAAAATATGAATTTTTCCAAATTAGTGAAACTTCTACAAGAGTTGTAGTTTCTATTGAAGATAATGCTAGAGTAAAAGAAAACTTTAAAGCTAAATTAAAATACTATGCAACTTCTACTCCATCAACTGAACTAGAAACAAGTGCAGTAAGCATTTCAAACCGTAGAGCAGTATTTGAATTAACAGGATTAACCAAATCTGGTTCATATACAATTAAAGAGTTACAAATTAGTAATGCAGCAAATTCAGAAGATGGTTTAACTAAATTAGATGAATTATCTACTGTTACAGAAAATATCAAACAATTTACTTTAACTTCACAAACTTCTGAAGTAACAACAGTAAATTCAACTACTACTTTAAATAGTGCAACAGTAACTATTAAATTAGGAACTGCTGATGCATTTACTATTGGTAAAACTGCAACATTAAAATTAAGAAAACAAGGTTCAGAAGCTGAAATAACTCAACAAGTTGCTTTAACTGATGATAGTGGAGTTCCAAAAGGAGAGTTTACATTTAATAGTTTAGATGCTGGTTCAACATACGTATTAACAGGAATCTCTATTGAAAGTGTTCCTAAAACAAGTTTTTCACAATCAATTACTGATTCAAATAAACAAGTAGTTACAACACCATTAATTTCTAGAGTAATTATTGCTCCATCAGCAGAAACTACTTATCAATTAAATGCTATTGTTCGTGATCCATTATCTGGATCAAATGACAATAGATCATTTGATAATAAGAAAGTAAAAATTACTTATTATGCAACCGATGCAGAAAGTACTAAATTAACAGTTGATTCAACAATTACTTTATCAAGAATTGATGCAACTTTAACTAATTTAGTTAAATCTAAAACTTATAAAATTGAAAAAATTGAATACAGTGCAACTGGAAATGAATTAACAGGTGATTTAACTGCATTTACATTTACAAGTGAAGTTCAAGATTCTAATAAACAATTTACAGTTGAACCAAAAACAGCACAAATTACAGAATTAAGTTATGAAACTATAACTAATAATAGTGCAACTGTTAAAGTTAAATTCTCAAATGATGTCGATGGTTACTTAAGTACTTCAAGTAAACAACTAAAAATTAAATACCGTTCTTCAGAAGATTCTGAAAGTAAAGAAAGTACTTTATCAAGTGCTACTGTAGAAAATGGAACTGTTGTTTATTCATTTGATTTACAAAACCTTGGACACGGAGCAAATGTTAGAATTATTTCAGGTATTATTGATGGTATAAGTGTTAACTTTGCTTCTACTATAACTGCAGAGCAAAAAGCATTTAACACTATTCCAACAGTTAGAGTTGTTAGAAACTTTAAAGCAGATGAAGAAGAAAGTTGAAACATCGAAGTTAGACTAAAAGACTTAAAAGAAACTTCAACTAATAAACAAATTAAAATTAAATATGTAAAAGAAAGTGCAGAAAATGATGTATTAACTTCAGATGCTGGAACTGTTAATTCAAATAGAGTAACTATTAAACTTTCAAATCTTGAAAAATACACAGGATACAAAATTAAAGAAGTTATTTTAGTTGATTCTTCTTCTTCTTCTTCTTCACAAGAACAATCATTAATTTTTGAATCTTCAGTAACTGATGAAAATAAAAAATTCAAAGTAATACCAAAATTAGCAACAATTGAAGCAGTTGAAAACAAAACTTCAACAACTACAACTTCATCATTTGATCTTAAATTTGCTGATGCAGATAGAAATTATTTAAGTGCATATCACAACATTACTATTAAATATAGACAAAAAGGTCAAACAGACATTATAGAGAAAAATGGAACTATTAACACAACTACATTAAAAGCTTCATTTAGTTTTACTGTAGGAACTGACAACTTTGTTCAAGCTTCTTATGAACTATTATCAGTAATTTTCCAAGGAGATCAATTAAATTCTGGTGTTAAAAACACAGAACATAACCCTGAAGGTGTGTTAATCTTATTTAAGGATTCATTAACTAGAAATGATAAAACATTTGCTACAACAACAGATGTTGCATCAATTTCAACAGTAGGAGATGAAACTACTGCTGAAGCTACTGTAAGAATTAATGATAATTCTCAAACATATGTTGGTTCAAGACTAAAAGTAGTTTATACATTAAAAGATGATACTAATGAAATTACTTCAAGTGATGCAGAAATTGTACCAAGTACTGAAAGTGGTAAATCAGAAGCAGTTGTTACTTTAACAGCATTGAAAAAAGAACATACTTATACAATTAAGAAAGTTTTAATTAATAATACAGAAACTCCTTTTGTTGATAGTTTTGATAACAATAGCAAAACATTTAAAACAACAGGAAAAACCGCTACTGTTGATACTATTACTCAAGATGAAAGTTCAATTGCTAAAGATACTGCAACTATAACATTAATATTTGATGCAGCGGATGTATTCTTAGCAGGAAGTACTACTGTTGAACCAAATACAACTGCTAAAAATCTTTACTTAGTATTTTCTTCAAAAACAACAGGAGCAACAAAAACTTCTGAAACTGCAGCTATTGTAACTAAAGAAGGAGATAAAGCAAAAGTAGTCTTCAATTTAACTGGTTTAGATTCAGGGGATACTTATGAAATCATTTCAGTTCAAGAAAGAACTGGTGAACCACAAGCAAATGATGTGCAATTTAGTTTTCCAGATAATGTTAATAAAGACTTTAAAACATTACCTGCTTTAGGTTCTGTAACTAAAAACCTAAATACAGAGAAAAAAGCAGTATTAACTATTGATCTTGTTAATAATAATGATATCTTAGGGGAACCGAGTGCTTCAACTCAAGGAACTCTAACATATAGAAAAGTTTCAGATAATAGTAGTACTGAATTAACTGCTTCCTTCATTTACAATAGTAAAACTTCAATTTCTGTTGAATTGAATAATTTACAAAAAGATGAACAATATGAAATTGTTAAAGCTACTGTAAATAATAAAGATCTTGTTTTCACAACTGCAACTAACACAGATAATAACAAGAGATTTAGAACTTCTGTAAGAACAGCAGAAGTAACAATTACTGCTAATGATGATAAACAAGTAGGAGCAGGAACCTTTACACTTGCATTTGGAAACAGTGATGACTTTTTAAACAAAGGATGAACTGCTAATATTTCTTACCAAGTAACTAATGAACTTGAAAGAAAAGTTACACATAATACTCCTGTAAATATTACTAATAAACAAGCAGCATTTAGTTTAACCGGTTTAACTGGTGGTCAAACCTATCATATTACCGATATTACTTTAACTAAAGATTCAGCTAACACTGAAGCAAGTGTTGATTCAGTTATTGCAAGAGTTCAAGGAACTCCTGCACAAATCAACACTAAAGCAACAGTTAAAACTATTTCTTATGTTTCATCAACAGAAGGACAAGCAACTGTTAAAGTAGGATTTGATAATACTAACTTAGATATTGCAAACAACGGAACTGTTGCAATTACTTATGAATTAGTAACTCCACTTGGTGATGGAAATCACAATGGAAATGCAACAGGAACAGTAGTGGTGTCTAATAATAATAATAATAATAATAATAGTGTTGCGACATTCAATTTAACTAATCTTGTAAAAGGACAAGAATACAAAATTACTGCAATTAAAAGAAATTCAACTTCAGGAGAAGATTTAACTTTCAATAGCAATATAAGTGAAGATACAAATTCTGAAAGAAGATTTACTTCTATTACACAAACAGCAGTAGTTTCTGCAATTACTTTCTCAAGTCAAACAGTAAATAGTGCTAGTGCTACTTTAACACTTGAAGATGAATTTGCTAAATCAGGTCAACATGCATCCATTTTATATAGAAAAGTAGGAACAACAGAAAGTTTCAACACTGCACTAGTTGAAGTTAATTCAGATAAAACATTTACAGTTAATTTAAGTAATTTATCAGCTGGTTCTCAATATGAAATAATAGGGGGAACATTAATTCCTTCATCAGCTGCAATAACAATTAAAAATGAATTACAAACTCAAAATAGTCATAAATTCTATACTAAACCAGAAATTTCCGCAATTGAAATTACTCCTAATTCAGAAACTGAAGCAAGAGTAGTATTAACTTTTGCAGATGCAGAAGGTTCACTAAATGGTCACTCACTACATTTAGATGCAATTTTAGCAACAAATGATGGTAATGCAGCAGCAAATCAAGTTCAAGCAAATGCAACTGTTGCAAATAATTCAGTTACATTTAACTTTAGTAATTTAAGTAAATATACCAGTTACAGAATAACAACTGTTGTTGACACAACTAATTCAAATACAGCAGTTCCATACAATAAGTTATTTAATACTAATGGAGAATTAGAAAGTTCTAAAGAGTTTAGAACTTTAGGAACTGCATCAACATTAGAATTTAATGCACAACAATTTGATGGAACTGATGCAACAACATCAAGTGCAAAAGTTAAATTTACAGTTCCAACTACAGATAGAACATATGCAAGAAATAAAAACTTAGCTTTAAGATATGTGCAACTTGCAGATGATGGAACTGAAGTTACAAATACTGAAAAAACTTCACCAGTTAATATTAGATTAGCAGAAGATGGTAACATTGAATTTAATTTAAGTAGTGATGTTGACGGTTTATTATCAGGAACTAAATATAAAGTAAAAGAAATTATCGATTTATCTCCTGCTTCAGAAAGAATTACTTTTAATGTTCCAGCAGATTCTACATTCTCTACTTTAATTGAGCAACCACAAATTGTTGGAGTAACTCCGGAAGCATCAATTAAAAATAGTACTGTAACCGATAATCACTATGCTTATAAAACTAAATTTAATATACAGTTTAGTGATCCAAAATCAACAATTAAATGAGATACAATAAATTCTTGAAGTGTTGCTGTTGTTAGAAAAGGAAGACACGAAGGTGAAGCGGATAAAAATATCACTAATTCAGAAATTTCATATAGCAGATTAAATGATACTTCTACTTTACAAGTAGAATTAACAACCGCTGATGTTAAAGAAATTCTAGGAGCAAGATTAGAATTTACAATTAGTGGTGTAACCTATTCTGAAAAAGTAGATAAAAGCGATAATAAAGTTATTACTACTTTAAATAGAACAGAAAAAGGTGGAGATATTTATGCAACAGTTAAATCTACTTATTTAGTTGAAGAAATAGCATTTCCACAACAAAATACAAACTTCTTCTTTGGATTAGCATTCAAAGTTTATGATCCAACTAGATCATTAAAAGAGTCACATCCATATAATAGTGGTAGTGGATTAGCATATACTTGATATGTATCAGATGCACCTTATACTCCAGTAATGACATTTGAATATACAGATGGTTTTGGAGCAGCATCTCATCAAGGTTTTGCAACTAACAGTGATAATACAACTATAACAAGCAGTAAATTTATTACTCCTACTTCAACTAAAGCAACTAGTCATTTTAAATTAAAACAATCTGCATCAGCATTTGTAAATAGTAGTTCTACTTGAACAGAATTTATGCCAAAACAAGCTATTGAATGGATGACAGCTAAAAGAGATCCGAATAATCCAGATTATATTTATGTAACAATTGGTGGTTCTACAAACAGAAATGATGGTTTAGGTTGAGGAAAACTTCATCAAAAATATATTAGAATTAAAGCAGGTTCTATATTTGCATTAACTAAATATGTTCCCGCTGATAAAACAGAAGCAACTAACTCTGCTACATATCTAACAAATGGTACAAGTGATGTTACTGAAGGTATAACATTACTAAGAGATGATATTACTACAAGAGCAACTTACACACTACCTATGCCTGCTGGTGATTTTAATAATGATGAATCTAAATTAGTATGAACATCTGACTCTGGACAAAATAATCTAAGATTAACTGGAAAACCAGGTACACATGGTAATCCAAGTCAAATTGATAATTATGTAACATTTGGTTCTACAACATGAGATAATACTAATAAAACCTTATCAATATCATATAGTCCAAATACAGCAAATGCCAATAGAATAATTACTACAACTATTAAAGGTTATGCTGTCTTCCAAGATCAACAAGGTAATTTATACTTTGCAGGTGATAATCAAGGTAATCCACAAGCATTATCTACTAGTTCTACTGATTTTTCTAATAAAACAATTCAATTCCATGTAAATTACAATGGAATTTCAGAAGATGAAAAAGCTCCTGAAAATACACCATTAAGATTAATTGGAATTTGATCACAAGAAGATAGTACTTCTAAAGTAGCACCTGTATTCATTCATACAGATAAATTTGCAAATACTTTAATTGAGTTTGAAATCAAACCAACTAACTAATAATAATTTAATAAAAGTCTAATCTAGTAATAGGTTAGATTTTTTATTTACTTATTATTTATATTGAATACTAGTTCAGTATTATCCCACCTCTATCTTAATTTGATTAAGTTTAGGTAGTATACTATAATCAAGTTAAAGTATATATATTTAATTATTTATTAAACCAAACAAAAAATAAATTAATAAAACAAAATTATTAAGACAAAATCAAATGTAAACTAATGTAAATAATGTTATAATAATATTAGTAATGATTAAATTACTAGTAAATTTACAAATTTACGGATAATCATATGAAGAGTTTATCGTCAGATTAAGCGTAATATTAAGTACTCAAACCTTCAATGTGCCTTTCTTAACAGAAAGGTTTTTTATTAAAGAGAAAAATGTTTCTTTAAATCAAACAAGATATTAATAATAAAAATAAGAACAAAATTAAATTTCAATATTTATGGTAATTTATTTAACCATAAAAGATTAAATCTTAAATGATTAAGAAACTATAATTTAATTGTGTTAATTAAATATATTACTTCATAAATTTTTTATAAGGTTTAATATAAAAAATATTTTTACTATTAACTAATAAACTCAAAAAAAACAAAATCAAAAGAATTTCAATATTTTTCCCGTCTTTCCCAGTTGACGGGATTTTTTTCTTTTTTTTCATATATTTAATACTATGTATTA
>NZ_JBTGVD010000010.1:0-32797 GCF_054343395.1 Mycoplasma sp. CB776 | reverse complement strand
TCCCATACTTTAAATTTTACTTTAAAGTGGTGCACTTGATCTTACAATTAAGCAACCGACATAATTGTCAGTTATTTAATTCTATTCATTTTAATAACTTGCTGCACAAGTGCATCTCCTGGAAAATCCATAATTGTAATTCCAGAGATAAATCTATGATCTCTTTCATAGGTTTTTAGAAGATTTAAAACTTTTGGATTAGCCTGTTCAGCTAATCTAAAAATTGTGGTAGGTAAATTAGTGTGTGATGTAAAGTTTAAAAATAACACTCCTTGACCTTTGTACTTGGTACTAATGTCATATTGCCCTTTGATAGAATCATATTTATCATTTGGAGTAGCTTCAAAGTTATCTTGTGTGTAGAAAATATAAGGTTTTGCCGCTTGTCCACCTGAGTTATATTTTGGACCTCAAGAAGTATCGGTTGTAATTTTAGGATCTAGATCATTGAATATCATCATTTTTCCTCTTAAATCAGCAACTGTTGGTCATAAAGTTCCTTTGTATGATTCTCTTTGATATAAATAATCATAATGTTTTAAAAGAGCATTTTCAAATTTTTGTCTATATTGTTGTCTAAATTGTGCACTTTGACCTGGTTTATAATCTTCACTCTTTATTCTTAATAATAAGAATTCACTTGGGTGTCTTTGTAAGAAATAAGCAAAATCTCTTAGAGCATTACTTAAGTTTGTTGTAGCATAAGTTACACCATGTCTTAAATTCATATTCTCATCAATTCTTAAGTCAAAAAATCTAATTCCTTGTTTTAGTTGTGTATCATAGTCATTAGCTTGTGTTTTTGCATAATCCTTACCAAAAAAGTAATAGAAACCTGTTCCTGAAAACATCGCACTATCATGAGTTCCTGGAATACTTAAATCTGAAATTCTAGCAGAGTCATCTAAGGATTTCATTCAATCTAAATTGTTTAAACTTGTTCCACTATAGTATCTAGTGTGCTCACTTTGATTATGTGGTTGATCATAGTTATAGTTTGGTTTTGGTTTTGGAGCAGGAGTTGGTTCAGGATTTGGTGTTGATGGTTGATTGTTTGAAGGTTCTTCAGTTGTTGGTTCTGGATCATCTGGTTCAGGCGGTGTTCCGTCTGAAATTAAAGGTTTTGCCCGTTTAAATGGTTTAAAATCATCTACATTTGGAAACTTAATTGATACATTGTCAAATAAAACATCAGTTATTCTAAAAATTCCATTGTTAACTAAAGAATTAGTTGAAAGAGATATTTTATTATCAAAATCAAGAGCTATATCTTTGGATTTAGCATAAACCGTTCTTCTAGCCTCATTAACATCTTGAATTTTGATTTTGAGTTCTTTTTTGCCTGTAAATAAATCTTGATTTTTAAATCTTAAAACAAAATCAGCACTTACTCCATAATCAGATTCAAGGTTTTTAACTTGAATTGATGCAATTTCTAATTTTCTAGCTTCTGTTCTAAAGTTTTTAACTACTTCTGGTTTGATTTCCAAACTTCTACCATCATAAGTAATACTTTGCAATACATATTCAGTATTATCGAGTAAATTATCAAGACTTAAACTTATATTATTATTAAGTAAAACGATATTTGTAAATCTTTTAGAATAATTATTATTAAAATTTAAAACCAATTCTTTTGTTTTATCAAATTGAGAAGCGTTTTCAAAAGAAATTATCATATTAGCACTTGAAGTTGTAATATGTTCTGTAGAAATGTTTGAAACTTTAATTCTTTGTGGGTTGTCTTTAGTTGTGAAAGAAATAGTTCTAAAAGATGAATCTTTTTCCATTGACTGATTGTTGTATTTAACATTATTTACTGTATAGTGTGTATTAAAATCTAAATTATTTAACATTAAATCAATTGTTGTACTATCAATTATTCTGAAATTATCAATATTTTTTTCACGATTATTTAATACAACAGTTAATCTATCGCTAGTTGAAATATCTTTTGTAGATCTTAATTTTAAAGTTAATTTAGCAGAAGCAATTTGAACATCACTGCTTTGCATTGTTTTTAATAAAATATCCTTTTTAGTGCTAAATTCCCGTGTATTAGTATTTATTTGAAGATCAATATTCTTGTGATTAATTCTGCTTATTCTATAAGTAGAATTACTATCTAAATTATTTAAATTTAGTGTTATATTGCTATTATTAGAACTTAAAGTTACTTCTTTATTAATTTCAGTATTAGTATTATTTTTAATTAAATAAATAACTAAATTTTGATTTTGTTCTAGTCAATCAGTGTTAGATAAATTTATATTTAAATTTGCTGAATTATAAGTTATATTACTAAAGTTTAATCCGCTAACTACTGTAACACTTTTTGCTGTGGTAAAACTTGTATAAACTCCAGAATGATTTAAAATTCTATTACCTAATTTTATATTTTTAAGTGTATAAGTGGTGTTTTGATTTAATCCAGAAATGATTTGTGATAAAGAGTTGTTGGTGATTAAATTGTGTGAAAAAGTTTTCACTAATCCATTAGAAAACTCTAAATTTATATTTTCATTTGAATTTAAATATTTAGGATTATTAAATACAACATTTATACTTGCGGAATGCTCATTAACATTAGCAACTGAATAATTATTAATTGATACAAAATCATCTGTTCTAAAATTAATTGAGTTTTCAATTAAATTTTTATTTTCATATTTAATTTGAGTTATAGAGTAATTTTGTGATTCAACTAAATTACTTAAATTTATTGTTACTATATTGTTGTTTATAGAATAATGAGAAATTATTTTGGTTTCCCCACCTTGAAATTCGATTATAAAGGAATTATGGGTATTAATGTCTTTAATAGCTCTAAAATTTAAATGTAAACTTGCTGAATTTAAAGTAATATTATCTATTGAAGTGCTTATTATTTTAACATCTTTATTAGTTGTAAAATAGTAAGAAGAATTTTCTGGTAAAAGATTAATTTCTTGGTGTTTTACACTTTTAACTTTATATGTTGTATTACTAATTAAATTATCAAAAGCAAAGTGAATTTGATTATTTTCAACACTAAATGTATTAAAAGTTTTGCTTATGATTTCATTGTTTGAAGTATTTAGTAACTCTATTACAAAAGGTTGATTAACATCTATTCATTCTTTATTTGAAAAAGTAAAATTTAATTTTAAACTATTATAACCAGTTAATAAATTATTGATACCTAATAAAGAAGAAATTCTTTGTTTTGTTTTAAAATTGATTGTTTCATAATTATTTAATAAACGAATATTTCCATAATTAATAGATGTTATTTGATAATCTGTAAATGCAAACAAATTATCTAATTGAAAAGAAACTTCATTATTATTTAAAACATAATGAGTAAAATTTTTGCTTGTGCCATTAGATAATACTACAGTTATAGGTTCTAAATTATTTAAATCCTTATTATTCTCAAATGTTAAATTTAAAGTTGCAGCATTTGTTGTAATATGATCAACTGACTTACTTAGTAAATGAATGTGTTTTGTAGTTGCAAAAACATAGTGTGAATTACTATTTAAAATATTTTGTTGCTTATGTTCAACTTTTGTTATTTGATAATTTGAATTGCTTTCTAAATTTTGAAAACTAAATTTAGCTAAATTATTTTCAATATTAAAATGGGCAAATTCTTGTCTTACCACTTTATTATTAGATAAATTTTTTAATTCAAATGTTATTGTAGAACTTAAATTCATTCATTCTTTGTTTGAAAACTCAAATGCTAAGTTTAAAGAGTTATAACTTTTGTTTTCTTCTGTAACATTAACTACAGAAGAAGCGGTTTGTTCTGTTCTAAAAGAATTTACACTTAAGTTATTTAAAATGTTTTTTCTATTGTATTTTATGGCAAAAACAGAATAATTTGTATAAGGAACTAAATTATTTAAATGAAGCGAAATAAGATTTCCTTGTTTTTCATAGTTTGTGAATTCCAAAGTTGTACCATTTGAAAATTCAACAGCAAGAGGAACTTTATTATCTATGTCTTTTAATGAGTTAAAAGTTAAATTTAAAACTGCAGAATTTGTTGTTACAGAGTGAATAATTACATTTTCTAAATTAATATTTTTGATTGTTTGAAGGATAAAAGAATTTGTTGTAGTTAAAAGTTCTGTATTTTTATGCATTATGCTTTTTATTTTATAAATTGTATTACTTTCTAAATTATTAAATGTAAATTTAGAGGCTTTGTTTGCTAAATTAAAAGGATTAAAAGTTTTAGAAATTTCTTCTTTTGTGTCATTTCTCTCTAAAACTATGGTTATTGGTTTATTTGTTTCTATTCACTCTGGATTTCTAAAATTTAAAGTAAAGTCTATGGAATTATAAGTACTTGAATTTTGGGTTACATAAGAAAGAGAACTCGGAATTAATAATGTTCTAAAATCAATTTGCTCATTAGTAATTAAATTTTGGTTATTATGTCTTATTGATAATATTTTATAAGCAGTGTTTGCTGATAAACTCTCTAAACTTAATGAAATACTATCATTTTCCTTTTGATAATCATTAAAAGTGTATGAATCGCCATTATTTAATTCTACAATTATAGGTTGTCTAGAATCTACATCATTTATATTTTCAAAAGTTAATACTAAAAGACCAGAATTATGAGTAATGTTAGTTATTGTCTTATTACTTAAATTTAAATTAGCAAGAGTTTTGAATGAAAAATCTCTTTCTTTTTCTACATTATTATTATCTAGTGTTATTTGTTCTAAAGTATATAAAGAGTTTGAATGTAAATTATTTAAGTGTAAATTTAAACTATTATTTAAAATTTTAGAAGATAAAATTGAAATTGATTCTAAGTTTGAGAATTTTATATTGAATATAGAATTGGAATTGTAAATTAAATTTTCGAAATTTAAAGTTAAATCCACTGAATCAGAAGTTATAGAATTTACAGTAAAATCCCGTATTTTTGGATTTTTTAGAGTTTTAAATTGAGTATTTAAATTACTAATATTAATCTCTTCATTATCAATCATTATTGAATTAATAGAATAATTTCTATTAGGTTGTAAATTATCAAAACTAATTTCTAATTGATTAGAATCATTCAATATAAAAGAAGTTTGAAAATATCTCTCATTATTATCAAGTGTTATATTTAAATGTTTATTAACGTTTTTATCTATTACATTTGTAAAAGTTAAAATTACAGTTGCAGATTTTTGACTTATGTCTTTATATGAAATATTTTCAATTTGCAAACTGTTTTTTGTTTGAATTGTTGGAAAACTATGATCTAAAACCACCGTTTCTTCATCATATTTAAAATTAACAACGTTATAAGTTGTATTTTTGTTTAAATTATCAATTGTGAAATAAATATCATTTCCATTTACTTCATAGTTTTTTGCTTCTTTTTCTTCTTGCTGTCCTGAGTTGGATAAAATTAATTTTATTCTATTTCCTTTATCAAAAAGACTAATGTTATTTAAAGAAACTTTTATTTTAGCACTATTTTCTGTTGTATTAATAACTTCAAAATTCTCCATTCTTAAAGCTGAAGTATGAAAATTTCTATTTGTACTTTCAATAAATATCTCTTTGTTATTTTTGTAAATTTTATTTATGTAATAGCTAGTGTTGCTTTTTAAGTTGTTTAATATAATAGAACTATTTGAAGCTCTTCATTCTTGTGAAAATTGTTGAAATTGTCCTTGTTCATCTCTTGTTTCTATTACTAATAAATCTCCGTCTATAAAGGCATTTCCTTTGTTAAATGATAATTGAAGTTGTGCAAAGTGTGTATTTAAAGATAAAATTTGTATGTTAGTATTTTTTACTTCTTCCTCTTTTGTTTTAAAAGAAAAAACGTTAGTTGGATTATAAACTACATCATTTATTTTTAAATTTTCTATTTGATAAGTCGAATTTTCATTTAAATTACTTAAATGAATTTGTATTACATTATCTTCTTTTGTAAATTCAACATTTTTATAATCTTCTTCATTAACTAATTTAATTTTTATATTTTCAATATCATTATTATCTAAATTATCTGATAAGTTACTTAATTGAATAACGGCTGAATTTGTTGTTGAACTAATTTCAGACAAAGTAATATTTTTTTCATGTTCAATAACGATATCAGATGTTCTAAAAGAAAAATTAGAAACTTTACTTTTTAAAACATTCCCTTCAACTTCAACTTTTTTAACTTTATAAATAGTAGAAGGTAATAAATTATAAAAATTAAAATGTTCTGATAAAGAATTTTCATTATTATTGATGGTAAAATTAAATTCTTTTTCTTTTATTTCTTCCCCTTCTTTAAATTCTAAAGTTATTGTGATAATTTTTGAAGTAGAAAAATATTCTTTATTACTGAAAATAAAATCTAAGGTTGCTGTATTTGTATCCTTTTCAACTAAAGAAATATTATTTATAATAGGTGCTGAAAGTTGTGTTTTAAAATTAAAAATAGGAAATTGAATATTTTTATCATTGATTTTTATATATTCTATGAAATAGTTTTGATTATCCATTAAATCATTTAAAAGTAACTCTATATTTTTGTTTGTGTTGGAAAAAGTAAAAACAAAAGGTTCTATTTTTTTATCTAATTTTATTTCAACTTTTTGTAGCTCTATGTTTTCATTTAAATCTAAAACTAATCTTGCACTATTGGTTTCAATATCTTTAACTTTTATATTGGAAACAAAATAATTTTTTTCTAAAGTTTTAAAATTAAAATCACTATTATTTAGATTTCAAAAATCTTGATTATTTTTTATAGTATCTATTGTATAACTTGTGTCGCTTTGTAAATCATCTATAACAAAAGTGATTTTATTTTCAAACACGGAAAAATTATTGATTCTTTTTTCTTCGTTTCCATTTTTACTTCTTAAATTAATAAATATCTCTTGATCATTGGAAATTAAATTTGAATTATCAATAGATATTTCTAATTTGACTGAATTTTCTTTATTTTCTAGAACTTTAAAGTCTCTTAAAATTACTTTTTGTTTTTCTAAAGTTGTGAATTTAATATTTTTTTTCAATATGTTATGTTGATTATACATTATTTTAGTTATTGTATAATCAGTAGAAGCAATTAAACTTTCAAGTTTCAAATCAACTTTATGGTTATTTATATGAACATTAGAAAAATTTTGAGCTTTTCCATTTAAAAATTCAATGGATAAAGAATTAAAATGATTTATGTTTTCTTCAAAATCAAAATTTAAAGTTGCTTCTGTTTCTTTAATATTTATAATCTCTGTATTTTGGGCAAAAAATTGTTTATTTGTTTTAAAAGTTTTTTTAGCTAAACTATTTATTTGTAAAGGTTTGTTGTCTACTTCTATTCCATAAATAGTATAATTAGTATTTTCTTTTAGTTTATTTATTTCTAAAACAATGTTTTTATCATTAAATTTTCACTTTTCAGCAACTGCTTTTGTACCATTACTTAATTCTAAAGTAATTTTGGAACTTGGTGAAATTTCAAATTTATTTTCAGGTTGTAAAGAAACACTTACTGAATTTTCAGTAATGTTTGCAAATTCTATTTTATTTACCTTGTTAATTGATGCTTTTTGATCTCCAATAATAGGGTTTTTTTCTATTTGTTCCTTTTGTTTTTTAAAAAAAGCAAAAGGAAGAGTTGCAGCTGTAGCAATAAAACCAGGCACTAAAATTAATAATAATATTAATAATGATTTTTTCTTTTTATTTTTTATTTTCATCTCCGCCTCTTCTTACACTCATTTCTTTATTAAATGATACTACAAAAATCGTTTTAAAACAAAAGAAAAAAACATATTTTTTATATGTTTTTCCTTTATTTAAGATTTTTTTCAGTATGGAAGAATGTGAAGTATTCTGGATGAACTACATAACGCGATGCTACTGAAATACCGGCTTCATCATATCCCCATGCATAGATAACAACAAGATATTCAAAACCTCATTTATCAACTTTTTCATATTTTAATTTATAAGCCATTTTAGTAATTGCTAAAGGTGTTTTTACTAAGTGTTCTAGTATTGAAAATTGTTGATCCATTTTTTCTGGAAGTTCATATCTTCTTGATACATAATGTTCTGCAACCATTATTTCTTCTTTGTTTTTGTTAAAATATTGTTTTCTAAAAGCATTGAATCCAAGTAAGAAAATTATATTTTGACGATAGAATCATTGTGGTTCATCGCCTTCAATTCTTTCTATTTTTTGTGTTGTAGAATATTCGTATTTAATTAAAGATGAATAAGCTTTAGCAAGACCACTAAAATTTTCAGCTACATATCTTCCTAATTTGCTTCTTGTATAAATAGCACCTATTCCTTCTAGTTGTTGATAAGCATTAATTGCTGTTATTCTAGATACACCAAATTTTTCCATTAAAAAGTGCTCTGAAGGCATCAATTCATTTGGTTCTAAAACTCTATTTTTAATTAAATATAATAAATATTCTATTAATTCGCTTTTTTTAGTTTTAGATTTTTCTTTTTCAAATTTTTCTTTCATATTAATTTAATTATAATACAAATTATGTTATATGTAAATAAATTACTTATATATATGTTGAATATATCTAATGTTAGTTTATATATTTATATAAAATTACCACTTAGTAATTCTATAAAAACTTTAAAAAATCCTCAAGCAGAGAAAACTGTAAAAACTATTCCTAATGCAACGGTTAAAGAGATTAAAACTCATTTTGTAGAAACTGAAACTCTTTTTTTAACTTTTTTTACTTTTTCTTTTGTCATAATTAATTATCCTTTAATTGTTGAACCTTGTCTAGATATTGCGTTAAGAATTTTTCTTCTAAATAAGAAGTAAGTTATAAACATTGGAAGAATAGCCAAAATTGCACCTGCAAGTTTTACATTTTTAAATAATTTTATTGGATCATCCGGATCTGGATTCACCCCAACATCTAATAGATAAATATTAATTAATTGTACTGGTGAATCTTTTCCTAAAATTAATAAAGGTCATAATAGTGAATTTCAAGCAGCAAATGCAGTTAAAATACCAACTGTTCATATGGTTGGTGTCACCATTGGAATTGCAACTTTGAAAAAGAAATTAATTCCTGTACATCCATCTACCATTGCAGCTTCTTTTATTCTATCAGGAATATCTTCAAAAGCATTTCTGAACATAAAACCAGAAAATACAGAAGCAGCATATGGCATAATTAAAGATATAGATAATCAAAAAGCATTTGTTTCTCATTTTAGTGTTATTATCGTTTTATATTGTCCAATAAAAAGGGCAACTTCTGGCAAAATTAGTATTGAGAGAAAAAACAATCAAGATAGTTTTTTAAATTTTCATTTTTTTAATGAAAAAGCATATCCAAATGTAGCAGAAAAGAAGAGTTTTACAATAACTGATACAAAAGTTACTAAAAGACTTCAACCCAAAGCTTCTCAATAACCATCATTTAAAGCTCTTGAAAAATTATCTCATTGAAATTTTTCTGGAAATAAAACAATTTCATTAACTCTTTCGTTTGCTTGATCATCTGGTGCCAGAGCAAAAACAAGCATAAAATAAAAAGGAAAAATAATTATTACACCAAAAACCAGTAAGATTAATAATTTAACTGACAAGGATAAAATGGATTTTCATAAAGAAACATTTCTAACTTCAGAAGAAATTTTTTCTATTTTTCTTTGTGAAATCTTATTTGAGATTCAGTTTTGTAACTTTAACAGCATTCAGAACATGTCTTTCTCCTAACTTATTTATTGTTAATAAAATTATTTTTATTCCTTGTTTTAAGAAAGTTGATAAGGCTAAACCAAGAAGAAAGAGAATAATTGTAGCTGCTCCAGCTAAATCATAATGTCCTTGTTTTACCATATCATAGATAAAGAGAATTATGGTGGAACCACCATTAGTTTTTGCTGCATTTAAATCATTATTAAATATAGCAATAGGGAACACTTTTATTCCACCTATAATTCCTATTGTAATTAAGAAATTTAAAGTTTTTGTTATTGAAGGTAAGGTAATTTTGAAAAATTGTTTAGTTTTGGAAGCACCATCAATAGCAGCTGCTTTGTAAAGAGTTCTATCTACTCCAAGCATTGCTGTTGTAATGATCAAAATTTGAAAAGCTAAATTTTTTCATATTCCATATACTAAAATCACAAAAATAGCATTATATGATTGATAGCGTCCAGAATTTAATCATCTAGTTTCAATTCCAAAAATTTTGTTAACTATACCTATTTGTGTATCAAATATATAGGCAAAAGTTATGGAAATAGCAATTGCACTTGTTATATAAGGTAAAAAGAAAACTGTTTGTCAAAATCCTCTTGCTCACTTTCGAACAAGTGAAGAAATAACACTAGAAATTAATATCGAAATAACTAAAGTTATTGGTAAAGATAAAATGGAATAAATTAATGAATTTCTAACACCAATTTTAAAGTTATTATCATTTAACACATCTACAAAGGCATTAAATCCATATTCAATTTGTTGAGCATCGTTTGGATCTGATTGATAACTAATTGATGAACCGATTGAAAAAATAAAAGGGAAAATTGTAAATAAAATTATAATGAATAAAGAAGGTAATAAAAGTAAAAAAGGTTTTCAGTAAGCAACTTTTTTATCTAAAATCCCTAAATCTTTTTTAGTTTGTTTTTGTTTTCTTTGCAAAAGAAATGAATAAATTTTTCTCATTAGATATCAATTCTTTCTTTAGTTATTGAATCGAATAAATGAATTTTATTTGCAGGAATGTTGAATTTAACTTCTTCATTGATCTCATACATTTTTTTCAATTTTAAGAAAATGTTAAATGTAGCAACATTATCAACTTCTATTTTAGCGAAAATCTCTTTTCCTAAATATTCAATGGAAACTATTTTTCCTGTAAGTTTCCCGTTTAAGGATTCTTGAATATCTTCTGCTCTAATTCCTACTCTTACATTTTCTAAATTAGTTTCAAAGTGTTTTAATACTACATCATTTAAAAATACGTGATTTTCCTTTATATTTGCATCAAATATAGTCATTTCAGGTATTCCTAAAAACTTAGCAACAAACTCATTTTTTGGTTTATTATAAAGTTCCATAGGAGTTCCTATTTGCTGAATTTTTCCAAAAGACATACATACTATTTTATCTGAAATTGACATCGCTTCTTCTTGATCGTGAGTAACAAAAACAGTTGTTAATCCTAATTCAGACTGTATTTTTCTGATTCATTGTCTTGTTTGAACTCTTAATTTAGCATCTAAGTTAGATAAAGGTTCATCCATTAAAATAATTTTTGGTTCTCTTACTATACCCCTAGCAATGGCAACTCTTTGTTGCTGTCCTCCAGATAATTTAGTTGGTTTTTTATGTAAATTTTTTGTAATTTCTACTTTTTCAGCAACATTTAAAACAGCATTTTCTATTGCTTTTTTAATAGAAATATTTTTAGTTTGTAATTCTTTAAATCTATTAGTTTCATCTACATTTAATTTAGAAATATCGAGAGTATATTTTTTAATTAATTCTTTTTGATAGGAATAATAGTCATTTTTGGTTATTTGAACTACTGATTTATATATGCTTTTAAGTTGTTTTAACTCCAAATATTCACTATTTTGTTTTAATAATTGTTTTTCTTTTTCAATTTCATTTTTCAATGATTTTCTTAAATCTGAATATTTAGTTTTTATTTCTTTAATTTTAAGAGAATGTTCATATCTTGTTAATTTTGCATCTAAGCTTTTGTCTTTTAATTTTTCAATAGTATCTAAATTTGCTTTTTTCTGTTCATTTTGTTTTTTGATTAAAGCTAATTCATAATTACTATTAAGTTCATTTAATTTTTTATAAACACTAGAATTTAAATTATTAATTTCTAAATTTAATTCTTTATAAACATCAAAGAAGTTAAAAAGCAATTTATTAAAATTATCAATTTCTTGTTTAGTTGCACCATTTTTTTCTAAAATAATTAAATTTGCTTCATGCTGTGCTTTGGTAGATTTTTCAATCATTCTAACTTTTCAAGTTTTATCATTGGTTAAAGGGAAAGAAATATTATCATAAACATTTAAATGTGGATATAAAGCATAATTTTGAAATACTAAACCAATTTTTCTGTCTTGAGGAGTAGTTTTAGTTATATCTACACCTTCAAATAAAATTTGTCCGCTTGTAGGTGTTAATAATCCAGCAATAGCATTTAAAGTAGTAGTTTTACCACAACCAGAAGGACCGAGTAAAGTTACCAATTCTCCCTTTTTTATCTGTATATTTGCATTATCAACTGCTACAGTTTCTCCATAGTCAATTACTAAATTTTTTATTTCAATAGCGTTTAACTCATCTTTATTTTTATATCTTTCATCAGCTGTTTTTTTGATTTTCCTTATAAATTCATATATCTCAGCTTTATTAATTTTTTTGATTTGCATTTTTCTCACTTTCTTCATTATCAACATTTGTTTTATGTCTTGATAAAACGTTATCTTCTGTAGATTTTAAAAATACTTGATATTGTGGAACACCTCTAGATTTATAAACTTTTTGTGCAAATTCATAAAGTTCACTTTCTGAATTAATATTTTGATAAAAATTTCTATGATTTTTCATAGCATCATAAAAAGCGTTTCACATTTTTATACCTTCATAATATTCTACATTTGTCTTAAAACTAACATCTCAAGCTTTTTTTAAATTTGGTAAGGTTAACCCTTCTCTGATTATTTCTACAGAATAATCTTTTCAAATATTGTTTTGTTTATAAAAAATTCAACCCACTACTCTTTCGTAAGATCTAGTAACTTTACTTCCATAAATAAAAGTTACTTCTGTTCCAGGAGGTAAAGTATTTTCTCCAAATTTGGATGCTTTTTCAGCTCAACTTTTTTCAAAATCATCTATTTTATGATCTTTACCTAAATTTTTTTCAGGTGTATCAATTCCAGCAACTCTAATAGATTGTTGTCCTTCTATTGTTTGGTTATCTCCAAAATCTAAAACAGGTGTATCTCCATCTTTTCATTTAACTATTTTTGCATTTAATTTTTCAAATGGAGGTAAATCAGTTGATTCTTTGAAATATTTAGCTTCGTTATTATTACAAGAAACAACAAAAGGTATCGCTATATATGGAAAAACAACCAATGAGGTTGCTTTTATAATTTTTTTCATTATTTAGTAAATGATGCTCCTAATAGGTTTTTAAGAGCTGCTAAGTATTCTTCAAATGTTTCAGCTTTACCTTTATTATTTGCTGCTCTATCTGCGTAATTAGTGAATGAAGTATCTATTCCATCTCTAAAAGTTGAAGATCTTGAATCTGTTGGGTCTTCATAAATAGCATATTGATCTTTGTCTGCACCTTCTGTTGCTTTTTTAAATAATCCAAATGCTTCTTTATTGAATTTATCATAACCTGCTGGTGCTTCTTTACTTAAAACTCCTTCAGAAGCCACAATGTATCCACTGTGTTGTCCAAAGAATTCAAGTGGAGTTAAGTTTGTGTAGTTTTTAGCTTTATCATCTTTACCAACTGTTCAATCTTGTTTTTCTGTTATATATCATTTTAAGAAATTTAAAGTTGCTAAATCTTCAACTTTATTTGAGTGAATACCAATTAAAGAAGGTCCTTGAGCAATAATTGTTTTTTTAGCATTATCAGTTTTAGTTGTATAGAAAGGATTAGAAACATATCCTAACTCATTTTCTTGAAGAGTTTCTGTAGAATCATGAGAAACTTTACGGAATCCATCTGATTGATCTGTTTTTTCTCATTTAATATCAATTAAATAAGCATCGTAACCACCTGATTTTCCGGCTGGAATAATATATTTTTGTTCTATTTCTTCTTTTAAATCTTTAAAACTAGAATTTGTAGAAGAAATTCCTAATTTTTCTCCGGCAGCTGCATTTGAAAACTTAGATAATTTTTGCAATGCATCTTTTCATTCTTGTGTTGCTTCAATGTTTTTGTTTCCTTCTTTATTAAATTCTGAAGCCCCTGTTCCATTTTTATCATAAATATAAACATATTTGGTATTAGCATCTACAGTTTTACTTGCACTATATAATTTAGCAATTACACCTTTAGCAATTTCTTCTGCTGTTGGTTTATAAATGTAATTTGCATAGTCCGCTGTTACTTTATCTTCAATTTTCTTAGAACCAGAATTGATTGTTAAAATGTATTCTGAATATCCATTTTTTGAAAAATTATGTCTATATCCAGCTGTTGAAGCAATTGCAAAAGCAAGTTGATGTCCTTTTAGACGATTTGACGAATAATCGGAATTTTCCTTTATAAATAGAGATTTTTCATTAATTAATTTTGCTATTTTTTCAAAACTTTTCTTGAAAAGTTCGTTTCTTTCTGTTCCTTTTTTCAATGCATTTACATAATCAACGGAAGTCTGTTTATCATTTAATCCAAATAAGAATTTAGAGTAATCTCCATCAACATCTGAAAATGCCATTAAGTATAATAAACTTGAAATTGAGTCAACTCCAAAAACATTTTCTGCTCTTTTGTTAATATCTCCTTCTGGTGCTTTTGGGAAGGATTTTTTGATTCTTGAAACTAAGTCAAATAGTGAATCATAACTTTCAAATACATCTCTTCTAAACTCATATCCACCTAAACCACCTTCAGCTTTAGTTGATGCTACATAGTCTTTTCAAACAGTTTTAACAAATGTTTCATCATGGTTGGATTTTGTGATTTCATCGAAAAACGCTTTATCTTCTGCTTTAATTGTAGCTTTTTTATCCCTTAAAGTTTCTGCTGTTGCTTGTCTAATGATGTAACCAAAAACTTCTTTGTTAATAGTTATAACTTGAGATGATCTACTACTTGGAATTAATCATAATGAATCTTTATCCCCTTTTTTACTAATTCCTGCTATTTGAGTATTGCTTTGTAAAAATTTGTCTGAGAAAGTAGATCTAACAGCTTCAGCTAATTTAACTGCTTTTTCTTCTGGTGTAGAACCATTTAAATCTAGTTGCATATTGTATTTAGCTAAAGTACCTACTATTGCTGGATAGTTGAATGCAACATTATATAAACTATTTGCTGCTTTTGCTGTTAATTTTTGTTCTAAGTCTGATGTTAATCCGTTATATCCACCATTGATAGCAAATAATTCTAATTTTAAATAATTTTTGTTGTTTGTATCTTTAACTTCTGCTTTGTTGTTTCATTTTTCTACAATTGCTTGTAATGCTTCAGTTTGTGCACCTGTAGAACCAAATGTGTTAGCTATTTTAATTGTTTCATCGTTAGTTTGATCAAATCTTGTTTCTCTGGAACAAGATACTAAACCAGTTAATGATGCCCCTGCTAAGGTTAAACTTGATAATGTTAATAATGTTTTCTTTTTCATATTCCCCTCTTTTTTTGTTTAAAAAAATTAGAACAAATGAATTTTGTAAAATTTGTTTAATTTTGTTCTAATGTTTTTTCATAATTAAAAATATTATAATCTAATTTTTTGAAATTTCAATTATTTTATTTTTAAAATTATTAATCCCATATTTCCAATTGAAATTTGCTTATTATTTACCTTGGAATTATAAGAATAAATGGTTTCTACTTCTACACCATCTTTAAGTTTATAATTAATATTATCATTAATTCCAACAGTGTTTATAAATAGATATTTTTCTTGTTTATCTTTACTTTGTCTAATAATAGTTTGGTCTGAAGTGTTTTCAAGATAATTTGAAGCATCTCCGATTGTCTCTAAATCTTGAGAGTACATAAAAGGGTGCTTGCTTCTAAAGTCTAATAAAAATTTAATTATTGAATAAATAGAATTTTTATCTTTAACTTGATCTTCAACATATGGGGTATCTTTTGAAAAATTTAAATGAATATAGTCATTTAGACTTTTCTTTTCTTTGAATTCTACTCTTTTAGATGTATCTTTTCATTTAAAAGGTTCTCTTATACCAGGATCACCAAAAGTTTTATTTGCATGCATCATTAACTCATCACCATGGTAAATAATAGGGGTTGATGGTAATATTAAAAGGTAAAAGTAAGCATTTCTTATTGCGTCTTTTTCTCTTTGTGATAGTGGCGTATTTAATTCACTTGCCTTTAAAGGACTATCAAAGGTTTCTGGATCTTTGGTAGGTCTTGGCATATTTACTCTAAATGAATTAATTCATCTATCAGTATCATGATTAGTTAAAAAAGGTACTCAAGGATGTTCTTGGTGCGATCCTATTTTAGTTAATTGATTATTTAAATCATCTTTATTAATTGAAACGAATCAATTTTCTTTTCAATGTTTTCCATCATAAATGGTTCCAAGTGCTTTTTCATTATTATAATTAAAGTATACAGTAGCTTTTAAAGCATCATCTAGTCACTCACCCATCATAAAAATATCTTTATGAAGATTTTGGGATTGAAGAGCTTCTTGAGAACTTTTTCTAAGTTCACTAAAGATTTTTTGTTCATTATAGTTATTTTTTGTTTCTCCCATTGAAGAGAAAAACTCAGCAAAAGCATCATATCTAAATCCATCTACTCCTATTTTGGTTCAATAAGATTGAATGTGTTTTAATTCTTCAATAACTTCTGGATTATCTAAATTGAGATCAGGCATTCCTGCTCAAAATTTAGAAGTATAAAATTTATTAGTTGCGTGTTTATCTTTTAAATTAGGAAATAAAGAGCGTAACTCTGAACTATCTTGATTAGTATCTTGTATTTTTGTACTATAAAAGCGATAAAAATTCTTGTATTTTGAATCACCTTCCAGTGCCTTTTGAAATCAAGGGTGTTCAAAAGATGTGTGGTTAAACACTAAATCTAAATAAACTTTTATTCCTTTTTTATGTGCTTCTTTTAGAAAATCTAAAAATGCTTCTTTTCCACCTAATTCTGCTGCTACATCTGTATAATCGATCACATCATAACCGTGATATGAACTAGCTGGATGAATTGGGGAAAGATATAATTGATCAATACCTAAATTAGTAAAATAATCTAAATTGTTTTTTAAACCTATAAAATCTCCAATACCATCGTTGTTTCCATCAGCAAAGGAATAAACCAGTACTTGATAAATAACTGAAGAGTTTTTTTCATTTTTGACTAAAGGTGCTACTAACTTTGCATTTTCATCATCTTCTTTATATGATAGTTTATTAGTTTTATCTTTATAAAATTGTTTGTCTCCTCAAAAAGAAAAGTCTTTGTGAAAATTATCTGTGTTGGTGCATGATGTTAATAAACTATATGATAAAAGCGGAAATGCTCCGCTTTTTATCATAAACTTAACTAGCGATTTGTTTCAAGTTTTCTTTTTCATTTTTGATTAAATATCCATAATTTTTTAAAGAAAAGATTCCAAAAATAGCAACAACTACAGAAAAAGCAAATAATAATCAACCTGAAATATAGTTAGGTGGATAAATAATTTTTGTTTCATCTCTTTCGTCGATTGGGGGTTGGAAAGAAAGTAAAACAGATACTAAAATTATCACTAATACTAAAAGAATAATGTTTATTTTAATTAATAAACTTGTATTATTTTTTTGCTTAATTAATAAAATTAAAGAATATATTGCAATTATTATTATTGTTAATCATAAAACTGAACTTAATACTCAAAATGTTTTAAATATAGGAATTTGAGGATTAATAACAGAACTTTCGTTAAAAGCTGCTTCTGTAGTATAAATTTGCTTTTCTATTTCTAAATACTTATTTGCTGAATTGTAAAAAGCAAAAAATAAACCAAAACTAACTAATGAAACAACAATACATAAAATAAAGAAAATTTTTCTATATTTGTAAGTTTTAAAAAAATGCATATTAATTTAATCTTTCTTCTGTTTCTTTATCAAAAATATGAATTCTGCTTTCGTTAAAGCTTACTCATACCTCTTGGTAAAGTTCAAAGTCTCTATTATTAAGAACTGTAGATACAACTTCAACATTATCGGAAATTTTTACAACAATTGATAACTCTTTTCCAAGAGATTCAATGTTGAAAATTTTTCCTTTAACTGAATTAGCAACTTCTTTTTCGTTGATTAAAACATCTTCTGTTCTAAATCCAACTATTAAGTCTTTGTATTTAGATAATTTTTCTTTATTTTCTTCTGGAAGATTTAAAGAAAAATTGATTCCATCTAATTTAAAAGTATTATTGTTGTTTATTCCATTTAGTAAGTTAATTGTTGGAGAACCAATAAATTTAGCAACAAAAACGTTTGCTGGTCTAAAATATAAATCTTTACTTGTTCCGTTTTGTTGAATTTTTCCTTCATTTAAAACAACAATTTGATCACCCATTGTCATCGCTTCCAATTGATCGTGTGTTACGTAAATTGATGTTGTGTTTAAAAGTCTATGAATAGAGACAATTTCTCTACGCATTGATTCTCTTAATTTAGCATCTAAGTTAGATAAAGGTTCATCCATTAAGAAAATAGAAGGTTTTCTAACAATAGCTCTACCGATAGCAACTCTTTGTCTTTGTCCTCCTGATAAATCACGAGGTTTGTTATATAGATAATTATCAATTTTTAAAATTTTTGCTGCATCTTTAACTCTTCGATCGATTATATCTTTTCTTTCTTTTGCAATTCTTAATCCAAAGCTCATATTATTATAAACATTCATATGTGGATAAAGAGCATAAGATTGGAAAACCATAGCAATGTTTCTTTCAGAAGGTGAAAGATTGTTAAATCTTTTGCCATTGAAAAGTAAATCACCTTTGGTAATTGAGTTTAAACCTGCAATCATTCTTAGTAAAGTTGTTTTTCCACAACCAGATGGACCAAGGAAAATACAGAATTTTCCTGCTTCAATTGTTAAATTAATATCTTTTAAAGTTCACTTGTCGTTTCCTTCATATTTTTTAGATAAATTAACTAATTCAATTTTTCCACCAGCTGTTTTTTGTCCAACTTCTCCGATTTCATTTAAGAATTTATCAAATTCTAAATCGTATGAATTAATGTCATCTAGTTCATTATTTTCTAAAATCATTTCTGTTTTTTTTTTCATATTATCCTTTCACCGCTCCGTCAGAAAGTCCTCCAACGATATGTCTTTGTGAGAACATAAATAGTACAAATGGTGGTATAGAAGCAAGTAAAGCACCTGCTGAATAAGCACCAACGTTAATTTCTTTATCTTCTGCTGTAATAAAGCTGTCTAACCCAACAGCAAGTGTTGTTTGATCTCTGTTTGTAATTGCAAATTTTGGTAGAATTACATCTCCAAAAGGAATCAAGAATGATCATAAAGCAATAATTGCTATCATTGGTCTTGCAACTGGTAATAATATTTTAGTAAATAGTTTTCAGTTTCCACAACCATCAATTTTTGCTGAATCATCTAATTCTCTTGAGATGGAATCTAAATAACTTTTAAACACAAAAGTATTTCCTGCAATTGCTCCACCTGAATAAATTATTGTTAAGGTTATTCTGGGATCGATTCCAAGTGAGTCCCTACCAAGAGCAACAATAATATAAAGAGAAATTAGTGAAGCTGTTGATGGAATCATTTGTAAAAGCATAATTACAGAAAGAGAATGTTTTGAACCTGCAAATTTAAATCTTGAATATGCATAACCATTAAAGGCAACAAATACTACAGTTATAAGCATTGTGCTAACAGCTATTGCTAAAGTATTTATATATCAATTTACATATTTACTTCTTACATTAGTGAATAAATAAGTAAAGTTATCAAAACCAAATTTATATATTTCTGGTGATAATGATAAATATTTTTTGTTAAATGTATTAAATGATGCTAATATCATTGAAACTACTGGGAATAAAATTACAAAAGTTCAAGTAATTAATAGAATATAGTTAAAAAATAAGAATATTGCTTCTGCTATAGTTAAAGGTTTAGAATCTGAAGTATGAATTCTTGTTTTGTTGTTTTTAAATGAAGAAAACTTTATTTTGTTTTCATTAATTTTACTTTTTAAAGAAAATTTCATCTTATCTTCCTCCTTTTGCTGCGTTTTTAGCAAATCCGTAAGCTGCAATAGAAACTGAGAACACTGATGCTAAAATAACAAGAGCTGATGAGAAAGCAACGTTTCCATCAATTTGTACTGCAGTTGTTAGTTTATAAATTCATGAAATAATAATATCTGAACCTGATTCACTAAATGTTGTTTGGTCTGAATAAGCAGGACCACCATTAGAGAATAAAGAAATAATTGTGAAATTATTAAACATAAATGTAAATTGTCCAATTAATAATGGAGCTAATGAAGAAACTAAAATTGGTAATGTAATATGTCTAAATAATTTAGAACGTTTAGCACCATCAATTTCTCCAGCTTCATAAATATCTTTTGGAATTGCTTGTAAGTTTCCAGTAATTAATAAGAAAATGTAAGAGTGTCCTAATCAAGTTTGAATTACTATTAATAGGAATCTTACTCAAGTAATACTTCCAAAGAAGTTAATACTGTTTTCAATTAAACCTAATTTAAGTAATATGTAGTTAATATATGAATTAGAATCCCCTTGGAAAGCAGATTTTAAGAAAATAATTGTAACAAAGGCAGGAATAGCTCATGGAATAATGTAAATTAATCTAAAGAATTTTTTACCTTTGATTTTTTCCATATTAACTAATACAGCAAATAAAGTACCTACTACAATTACTGAAAATGCTGCTACAAATGTTCAAATTAATGTTCATGAAACAACTCTTAAAAGAGAAGTTAATAAACCATTATTTCTAAATAATCATCATTTTCCGTATTGTGTAAACCCAACTCAATCTACTGTTTGAGCAGGTGGAGTATGTTGGAATCCTGTGTTTGATAAAGAAATAAATAGTGAAGTTATTAAAGGAACTACAACTATAAAGGCAATCAAGAATCAACCAGGAATTGATATTAATCAAGGGAAACCTTGCTCTGAAAGTCATTTTTTAGTTTGAGTTCAGTTTTGCGGTCTCATTCCTTCTTCAAGGAATTTTCCTTGTCTATAAGCACCCACTGCACTTGCAACTACATAAGCAATAGTAATTCCAAGCAAGATAAACGATGCTGCTGCCCCAAACATTCAGAACCTTGCATCTGGTAAAATACCTAAATCAAAGTTATGTGAACTTTTTCCTAAATCAATAATTCCTTGAATTCCACCAATTTTATTTCAAGTAATACCTAATGAAAAAGGTACAAATACTAAGTATAAAAAGACACTTAATAAAGTTAAAAGGATTCCTTTTTTATACTCTTTAAATAATATTAATTGTGCTAAACCTGGAAATAGTAAATTAAGGAATAATCCTTTATATTTAGCACCTTTTTTATTTTCAGTTGGAATTTGTTTTATAGCTTCAACCACTTTAGATTCATAAATCTTTTTAGTAATTTTAAGCTGAGCAGATAATCTGCTATATTGTGTTTTAACTACAACTTTATTTTTTTCTTTTTCATTATGTAGTTTTAATGAAACTAATTTTTCTTTATAAAGGATTTTTTCTTCTTTTAATTTAAAAGCATAAGCTTTTTTAGTGATGTCTTTCTTTTTGAAACGATCTTTTAAAATAGAAAGTTTTTCTTTATATTCTTTTCTTAAATCAGAAATTTGTTTTTTGTATTTTTCTTTATCTTCTTTAGTTTCATTTAATAAGATTTTGTGTAATTTAAGTTTTGCATCTTTAATTTCAGATGCTGAAAAATTAAGTTGTTTATTTGAATCAGTTGCATATTCATATAAGGCTTCTGATTTTTTAAGAAGAAAATTACCATCATATGAATATTCTTGTTTTAATTTACCTAATTTTTTATAGTAATTAGATTTAACTAAAGCTTTAACATTTTTTATTTTTTTACCTTTTAGTAATAAAGGTAGATTTTTATTTAAAATGATGTTTAGTTTGTTTTTGTCATCTTTGTTTAACTCTTTAGTTTTTTCTTCAATTTGTTGTACTAAAGAATCAAAATGAGTTTGTATTTTAAGTTCAATATTTTGATTGTATTTATTTTTATTTAAAAATTTATTTATTAATTCTTTTTTATATAAAGAATAAATAGTTTTTAAATGTTTTTCTTCATTTAGTTTTAAAAATTTGCTAATAAGTAATGCTTTATTATACTTTTCATTAAGTTTAAATAATGCTTTAGCTAATTTTAATTCTGATTTATATTCTTGTTTTAAGATTTTAGCTTGTTCTTGTTTATTTTGAAGATAATCTTTATATTTTTCTTCTTTTTCTTTACTTAAAGAAGAAATTTCTTGTTTTTTATTTTCAATTTTAGCAATTTTTTCTTTTAATTCTGATTTGATTTTTGCTAATTGCTCGTCATATTCTTTATTATAAGAAAATTCTGCTGCTAAAATTCTTTCTTTGTAATCTTTTTTTATTTTAAATACTTCTTTTTTATATTCTTGTTTAGTTTCGTGTTTAATTAAAGGAATTTCTTTTTCAATTTCTGCTTTTTTAAGTTGAAATTTTTTAGCTTTAGTTTTTAGAGTTTTAAATAATTGTTCAATTTTTGTTTTCTCTTCTAAAACTAATTTTTGTTCTAATTCACTGAATTTTCCTTTATTTTCTTCAACTAAAGACTCTAAATCATAGTAAATAAAATCTTCTTTTTTAAGCAATAATAAATATTTATAAATAATTAGCAGCATTGCCTTATGTCTTAATAATTTATGCTCATCGGATTTAGCTTTTTCTAAAATAGAAGTCATATTTTTTTCTTTTATTTCTACTTCATCAGCTGTTTTTATAAGCATTTTGTAATAATTATTTACATAATCTGCTGACTCAAGATTTTGTTTATCTATCTTTTTAATTTCAAAAATTATAAAAGATTTTAAACTATTAGAAATTTTTAGTTGTTTTTTTGTTTCTTTAACAACTTGAAGTTTATTTCTACTTGAAATTTTTAATGTTTCTAATGCTCTTTTTTGTTCAAATTCTAAATTTCTTTTTGCTTTAATAAAAAGTTCTCTATTTATTTTTTTCTTTAAATCAATTTCTCGTTTTTGTCTATCAAAAACATTTTTTGCTTGATTTAAAAAGTTAGAATAAGAAATTTTAGAATCATTTACTTTTCTGTCAAAAGATTCACCATATCAATTTCACATCTTGACTTTTTCCATTATTTACCTCCTTTATGTATTTTTATTTTTTCATAGTAATAATTTTGTCTCTTTAGTCTCAATTGAAACATTAAATAAATATTAATTAGTATCAAAAATGGAAAAGTGATACTTCAAAAAATAACAATTGTTAATCTTATTCAATTTTCTGTAATAGGCCCGCTTGAAAAATAGGGGACAAGCATAACTCCAACAAAAAGAGTTATCCAAACAAAACCAAATAAGTATGCGATTCCATTTTTTTTAGAAACTAAAATATTTACCAAATAACCTATTAAGATAAGTGAATTACTAATATAACCTACATACCTAAAGGTTAAAAAATTATTTATACTTTCTTTTTGAGATTCCAAGTTTAAATTATCATAAGAATTTGTTCCTAATATCAATCCATCCAGTAATCATAAAAGTAACAATATATTAGAAATAGAAAGAAGAATAATTAATAAGTAAAAAATTCTTCTTTCTATTTGTATTTTGGGTTTCATTATTATTTAATGTAATCTAATGCTTTACTACTATCTAAAGCAGCAACTGATTCTTGGAATTTTTTACTAAATTGTTCTTTTAATTTAGTTTGGAATGCTTCTAGAGTTTTAACATTATTTTCCGCAAGAGATTTATAAAATTCTTGGTTTCCTAAAATATTGTCATTTCATGTTCCTCAGAATTTTCCAAATTGTGGGTTACCTCTATCTAATCTTTCTTGTTGTAGTTTAAGAATTCCGTATCCACCGTCTTTTAATTCTGATGTTGAAGAAATAACGTCAACAACTTTTTTAGCAACTGATGTATTTGTAGCTTCTAAAATAACATCTTCCACTTCTTTAATTGTAGCATCTGTTTTTTCTCCATTTAGTTGTTGCTCTTCTTTAGGGAATTTTTCTGTTGCTTTTTTAGAATTAAATACTTCTTTATATTCATCTTGTCATTTTAATCAATCTGCTTCATTAAAGAAGTTATTCATATATAGTTCTGCAGCTTTATTGATAATTTCATCTGAAACAGTTGTTTTAGCATATTTATTAGAAAATTCTTTTGCACGTTTTTTAACTTCTTCTAAAGCTTTTGTTTGAGAATCTTTTTCTTTGAATTTAGAAGAAAATTCCATCATTAATTTTGCGTCTTCAGTTGAACCACCAAAAATGTATGTTTCAACTTTTCTAACGTGTGCATTCCCTGTTTGACCTACTAATCATTCTTTTTCAAACTCAGCACCAGATTTAACTAAAGAAGGTGCGATTTGTCATGGTTCAGTACCACCTTTTAATTCATCTACATTTTGAATTCCTAGTAGTGCAGAAATTGCATTTCTTATTCCTGTAGCTTCTTTTAATTCACCTAATTTATTTATTAATTCATCAGAAACAAAAGGATATTTATCTTTTTCTTTTACATAAGTTTCTTTATATTTGTTTTGGTCTCCTAAAGGATTTGTTTTATCGTGTTCTTGACTTCAAGATTTTTCAGTTCCATAAACTTTAGCTAAGTTTTTATTAACTTCTGATAATAAATCATTGTATGCTTTAAATAAAGCATCATTGCTTGAATAATGTGTTTTTGTAACCATTGCTGTTAATTTAGAACTTCCTGTTGCAGCATCTCTATCTGAAAGATCTCTTAATTCTTTTTGTGTATTTGTAAAGTAAGGAACTTTTGTATCACCTTTAAAGTATCCATAGTATGATTCTGTTTTGAAAATTAATTTTAATACTTCTGCAATAGCTGCTTGTCTATCAGCAACTGCACCATTGTTTCTTGAGTTAATTGCTCATGATCATGTTCCTGGTGCTTGTGTATATCTAAGATCATCTTTTAATTTTGGAGCATTAAAGAATGTAGTAATTCCTTGTTGTGAAACTGTACCAAAATCTCATGAACCAACAAATGCATAATCAAGTTTTTTATTATGTAACAACTCAACAACTTTATTTTGAACTTCACCTTGGTTATTTTGTAAAAGAACTTTTAAAGCACCTTGGTCGATTCCTCTTTGTCCTCATACTGTGCTTTTGTATTCGTCAGCATTTTTAACAAAAGCCGCTTCATAAACAGGGAACAATAATTCTCCAACAACATCTAATGCTTTTGAAAAATTAGCATTGTTTGGATCTCCTTTTATAAATCCAGATGATCATTTATTTTTTGTAGTATCTTTGTAAACGATTTTTCCCATTTCACTTGTGCTAAGAATTGATGCTAAAACACCATTACCATATCATCCATCTTGAATTCTAAAGAATGCTTTTCCTGCTTTAACTAATTCAACCATTTCATCGGTTGATGTGTTTGCTAATTCTGTTTTAACTTCATCAAGTGTTTTACTTGACATTACAACTATACCTTCTTTGTTGTGAGCAAAGTTGTAGAATTTTCCGTTGTCTTTGTTTCCTTCTCTACCTTTAAATGTACCAAATTCGTTTACAAAACTTTTTTCTGCATCAGTTGCGTGAACTTCTTCAAGAATATCATCTTTTAATTTTGGGTCTCAAGCAGCTAATGTTCTTTTACTTAATAAGTCTGTTATTCTATCGTTTGGTGCATAAATTAAATCAGGCGCATTTTTATCTGTGCTACCAACATTTGTAATAGTATCAATTGCTCCAAAAACATCTTTTTCAACAAATTTAATTCTAAATCCTTTTTTATATAAATCTGTTTTAGCAAATTCATCTTCAACTGCTTTTCAAAATCCTTCTTGCTTACCTTCTCTTGCAACAATAATGTCTTTTGAATTTGCAAACTCATTTTGTGCTCCGCAAGCTACAAAAGCAGCCATTGGAGTTGCAAACACTGCTAAACTTAAAAATTTAAATAATTTTTTCTTCATAATTTTTATATATTTCTCCTAAGTTATTCAAAAACAATTTCATTATATTTTAAACAAGCTATGGAAACCACGATATTAAAAGGTGAAAGTACAAAAAGCATTAAAAATGTAATTTCTATTCAAACTAAAGTATGTCCTACTTCAGTTTTCGGTAAAATCCTTATTAATCTAATAATATAAATAATATTTGCAAAGAAAACAAATACAAAAACTGCTACTACTAATCTAAATTCAGTTTTTAATGATAAATCAAAAAATTTTTCTGCAAATGTTTCTTTATTATTAAAAGTAAATAATAATACCAAACATAGTAAAGCAACACTAAAAATTATTGCTGTAAAAAAAGAATATAAATGTTCAATAACTTTTGGTAAATACTTTCTTTCTAATGGTGGTTTTCCTAAAAATAAATTTTTCATTGTTTTTTAATTTCTACATAAAATATTGAAAGTAAAATAACTTCCATTAAAATTATAATACAAATATGCCGAAATATTCATTTTTTTTCCTATTTTTTTGAACAAAACCACCAAATTTTTGAACTTTTTTCCCAAAAAATAGGGAAAAAGGTTTGATATATAATATTTTTATATCAAAAAAACATATATTTTATTTAATTTTATTTTTTGACTTTTGCTTTTGCTTGATATTAATAGAATTTTAATTTTTGGCATTTTTTTAATAATTTAAGCAACTCAAAAAATATAAAATTATAATTATTTTTCAAAAAACAAATTATTAAAATATAATTAGAATTATGAAAAAAGGAACATATAAAATAATAAAAGAAGCGATTGAAAAATTTGATAACATTTTTATTTTTCATCACATAAGACCAGATGGTGACTGCCTTGGTTCTCAATTTGGTCTTGGACAATTAATCAAAGATAATTATCCAAACAAAAAAGTTTTCTATATTGGAGATTCAACTGGCATTTTAAATTTTCTTGAATTTAATCATTTTGACGAAAATCAATTAAAAGAAGAAAATTTTGAAAATTCATTAGGAATTGTAGTTGATGCTTCCAGTTCAGATCGTTTAGAAAAAAAAGAAATTATACTATCTAACAAAATTACCAAGATGACAAGAATTGATCATCATCCAAATGGAGCAGATATTAACTATGAATTTAACTGAATAGATTCTTCTTATTCTGCAGCAGCTGAAATGGTTGCTTATTTAGCTAAAATGGCTAAATGAAACATTTCTTTAAAAGCTGCTCAATATATTTACACTGGAATTTATACTGATTCAGGCAGATTTTTTTATAGTAATACAAGTAAAAGAACTTTTAATGTAGTCGAGCATTTAATAAAAAAATCTAATTTAGATATTCACTTTATTCACAAAGCACTTTCAGGTAAAACCATGAAAGAGATTAAATTCCAAGGAAAAGTACTCTCCAATTTTAAAAATCAAGATAAAGTAATTTGATTCCACGTTACTCAAAAATTACAAGATGAACTTAATTTAAGTTATGAAGAAGCAAACCAAGTAAATATTCTCTCTAATATTGAAGATAATAGAATTTGAATTTTCTTTATTGATCAACCAGATAAAACAATAAGAGTAAGACTAAGATCTAATGGTCCAAAAGTAAATATAATTGCAAGAGAATATAATGGTGGTGGTCACGATAATGCTTCTGGAGCAATGATTAAAAATAAATCCAAAATCCAAGAAATAGTTAATAAAGCAATTAATCTTGTTAAAGAATTTGAAAAGGAAGAAAATGAAAATAGGTAATTTAAAAAAAATTGTAAACGAAATTGAAAATCATAATTCAATTGTCATTTTCCATCACATTCGCCCAGATGGTGATTGTCTTGGTTCTCAATTTGGTTTAAAAACACTAATTGAAGAAAATTTTCCAAATAAGAAAGTTTTTGCAGTTGGTGATTCTAAAAATACTTTAAATTTCTTGGATTTTTCTTTTAATAATGATCTAAGTGATGACATTTTAAAAGAGTCTTTAGCGATAATTGTTGATGCAAATTTTAAAGAAAGAATTGAAAAAAGAGAGTTATTAGACAAAAATATTTTTAAAAGTGTAATTAGAATTGATCATCATCCAAACGAAGATGATTTAAATACAACAACTAGATGAGTTGATTCTTCTTATATCGCTGCAGCTGAAATGATTGCTGACTTAGCTTTTAGCAGTAACTGAAAGGTTTCAACAAAAGCAGCAAAATACATTTATACGGGAATTTACACAGATTCTGGACGTTTTTTATTCTCTAATACAACACCAAGAACCTTATCTCTAACTGCTAAACTTTGAGAAACAGGCTTAAATATTGATGAACTTCATACAAACTTAACAAAAAATAGTGAAAGTGATTTACGTTTTCAATCATTTATTTTTAGCACTTTTAAAACATTTAAAAATGTTATTTACTATTCAATAACTCTTGAAGAACAAAAACAATACAACAAAACTCCTGCTGAAGCAACTAGACCAAATACTTTAGCTAATATAGATAATTACAGAATTTGACTTTCTTTTACAGAAGAAGAAACAAACAAATGAAGAGTAGAATTTAGATCTAATGGCCCAGTTGTAAGAAATGTTGCACTCAAATGAAATGGCGGTGGTCATGAAAGAGCTTCAGGCGCTATTATAAACAATGCAAGAGACATAATAAAAATAGTTGAAGATTGTCAACAAGAATATGAAAGATGAATCAAATTAAATAATTAAAGTCTTTATTAATTAATAATTATTTAAAGATAGGAGAATAATTTTATGAGTAAGTATGATGAATTCATTAGATCATTAATAGATCAAAAAGAAAAGTTAGAAGACAATAGAACTTTTACAATTAAATTTCCAATAAGTTTACATGAGTTTTATCTAAATATGTTAGTAAATGATGACATTAATGGATATAGTATAAATTCTAAAATTGCTAAATGTTTGAAAATTTATATGTTAAAAGATCATTATGGTAAATATAATTCAACTAAATTAAAAAATTTATCAACTAAAATAATAAGAATTAATAAACCTATTATTGATTATAGTAAAAAACGAGAATTTATAAAACAATGAATAATTGAACAAAAGATTTATTTATCTTTACATAAAAATTTTACTATAAATGAATTTGAAGAACTTATGAGACAAGGAGAAATTTTAGTTAGTGAATAATATGATAAAAAGTTTAGAAGAATTTAATAATAAAACAGATGAGCAATATAAAAACAATTTTATGAAAAATTCTTTTGTTATTTTTGATTTAGAAACTTGTGATAATAATAAATCTATTATTGAAATCGGTGCTATCAAAATAAACAACGGAGAAATAGTTGAACAGTTTAACGAATTAGTAAAACCAAAGAATTTTGAAATTAATAAATGAGAGCGTTTTAACAACATTCCTACGAAGTTAGTCAAAGAAAAAGGTAGAGATACAAAAGCAGTTTTAGAAGAATTTAATGCTTTTATAGGTGATTTAGACTTATATGCACATAATGGAGAAACTTTTGATTTTGTTGCATTAAAAAGAGCTTATAACCAAGTAGAACTACCTTTTCCCACTAATAATTTTATTGACACTAAAGATTTTTTTCAAAACAGAAGTTTTTATTTATGACAGAGTGAAAAATGAAGTTTACAATTTCTTTCTTCAATGCTTGGAGTAGATTATTTAAAAGCACATAGAAGTGTTCAAGATTGTAAAATTTTATATGAAGTGTATTTAAAAATACAAGATAAAAAATATATTTTAAACTCTTTTAAAAAAAGAATAACCCCACTATAATAACAAAGAAAATAAGATAAAAGAATATAACACAAAAATAATTAGTGAAGCAGAATTTTTATTAATAATTAAAGAAAAATTAGAAAAAAGTAAGTAATTAAAGTCTTAGCAGACTTTTTTTATTTTTCCAAAAAGTTGATTTTTATAACAAATTTACCCCTATTTTCAATTTGTTCCACAAAAAATGAATTTTTATAAACATTTAGTATAAAAATATTATAATTATAATGTTAATTAAAAAACGGAGGACATTAATGAAAATTATATCAATAGGAGCAAATCACGCAGGAACTTCATTTTTAAGAACAATGAAAAAAGTTGCTCCAAACGCTAAATTAGTAGCATACGACAGAAATACCGATATTTCCTTTTTAGGTTGTGGTATTGCTTTATGAGTTGGAGGAGAATTCCAAAACCCAGATGGTTTATTTTATTCAAGCGTTGAAGAATTAAAAGGACTTGGAATCGATGTTAAAATCGCTCATGAAGTTATCGAAGTAAACAGAAAAGAAAAATATGTAGTTGTTAAAGACTTAAGTACAGGAAAAACTTTTAAAGACACATATGACAAATTAGTATATGCTGGTGGTACATGACCAATTATTCCACCATTTGAAAACATTAACTTAGAAAACATTTTAGTTTCAAAAATCTTTGCACATGCTAAAGAAATTAAAGCAAAAGCAGAAGACAAAAATGTTAGAAATGTAGTTGTTATTGGTGCTGGATACATTGGAATCGAATTAGTTGAAGCATTCCACAAATACGGAAAAAATGTAACACTAATCGATATGCAAGACAGAATTATTCCTAACTACTTTGATGAAGAATTTACTAAAAAAGTTGAATTCTCAATGGAACACCACGGAATTAAAATGCAACTTGGTGAAAAAGTTCAAAAATTTGAAACAAAAGATGGTAAAAAAGTATCAGCTGTTGTTACAGACAAAGGAACATATGAAGCTGATTTAGTAATTTTAGCTATCGGATTTAGACCAAATACAGAATTAATTCAAGGTGTTGAAAAAACAGCTAACGGTGCTATAAAAGTAGATAAATTCCAAAGATCATTAAGTGATGAAAACTTATATGCAATCGGTGACTCTGCTTAAATGATTAATAGTGCTACAAAAGAATATGCACATATTGCTCTTGCTACAAACGCAGTTAAAACAGGAATCGTTGCAGCATTCCACTTAGCAGGAAACGAAGGAATTCCTTTCCCAGGATACTCAGGAACAAATGCAATTAATGTATTTAATTTCAACTATGCATCAACAGGTTTAACAGAAGTTGTTGCTGCTAAAACAGAAGGAATTAAAGAAAACTTTGCAGTTGAATACTTTGAAGACAATGACAGACCAGAATTTATGAAACACCACTTTAAAGTTTGATTTAAAATTACATATGACAAAAAAACTTTAAGACTATTAGGGGCACAAATCGGTTCTGAAGGTAGAGCAGCAAATCACACTGAAGTAATTTACATGTTATCTCTTGCAATTCAACAAGGATTAACATTACCACAAATCGCTTTAATGGATTTCTACTTCTTACCACACTTCAACAAACCATTTAACTTTGTAATTCAAACAATTTTAAATGCATTAAACTTAAATTACAGCAAAAAATAATTAATTTTTAATTTTTTCCCGATTTTTTCGGGTTTTTTTATTTTCCAATTTTAAAATTGTTATAATTAAAAAATGGAAACAATTTTTCAAATTAAAACAAGTAAAGAGTTAGATTTATCTTTTGACTTTCAAATTTTAAATCATGAAAATAGAATATTAGATATCAAAGTAAATGGTCTTTTAAGAGATATTCAATATAATGATAATTTTTTTGATTGATTTATTGAAGATTTATTATTCCTATTAGATAATAATAGATATCAAAAAAGATGAGATTATGGACAAATAAACATTTTAGGTATTAAAAATTTAAATCTTAATGAAAAAGATTATCATTCTTTTATAAAACTTTTCAAAAGTGTTACAAACTTTGATTTAGTAGTTAAGGAGTAAAATATATGAAAATTTATATTAGTAAAAATTATTCACCTTTTTATAATTTAGTTCTTGAAGAAATAATGACAAAAGATGAATCAAACACAGAAGACATTATCTTTTTATATCAACACGAAAATGCTGTTATTATAGGTAGAAATCAAAACGCATATAAAGAAGTAAAGTTTGATGTTTTAGAAAAAGAAAACATTGAACTTTATAGAAGACTTTCTGGTGGTGGTGCTGTTTATCATGATTTAGGAAATTTAAATTTCTCTTTTATCACAACAAACAAAACAGAAAGAAGTTACACTAAATTTTTAGAACCTGTTTTAGAGTTTCTACATACTTTAAATTTAAATGCTGAATTTAAAGGAAGAAATGATCTTGTAGTAAATGGTTTTAAATTTTCAGGAAATGCACAATTTATTTATAAAAATAAAATCGTTCATCACGGAACTATGCTTTTTGATGCCAACTTAAGCAAACTTTCAAATGTATTAAATCCAAGCAAACTCAAAATGGAATCAAAGGGAATTAACAGTGCTAAACAACGTGTAACAAACTTATTAGAACAATTAGAAAATAAAATTTCTATTAATGAATTTATAGATAAATTCGCTTTATTTTTAAAAGAAAAATATAACGGAACAATAGAAGAAATTCCTTCTAAATATTTAGAACAAATGGAAAGTATAAAATCAATTCGTTCTTCTAATGATTGAGTGCTTGGAAAAAATCCTGAATTTTCTTTTTTTAGTGAAAAGAAAACCGAAGGAGGAATTTTACAAATAAGTGCAAACATAAAGGAAAATAAGATAAATTCAATCAAATTTGAAGGAGATTTTCTTGCCAAAGTTGGAATAGAAGAAGTTGAATCTAAATTAATAAATCAATCTTTTGAAAAAGAAACAATTATTAAGATTTTAAATTCTATTAGTAATCTTGAAGAATATTTTGGAAACATCTCAGTCAAAGAAATTATAGAAGTCTTATTTGGTACTTAATCTACATATAAAGAAAAACACAGAAATAAATGGTAGTGTAAGATATTTTGTGTAAATTTCTCTTGCTTACTTTTTAGTAAGAGAT
>NZ_JBTGVD010000009.1:0-33072 GCF_054343395.1 Mycoplasma sp. CB776 | reverse complement strand
ATTGAGAAATTTTTACACAAAATTTATTACACTTCCAAATAAATCTGTGTTTTCATTTTATCTTTTGCTTTTCTTTTTCTTTAAAATCAGTAATATTGCTAAAATAATTAAACCAATTACAGAAATAGATGATATTATTGGAACTCCTATTTTTAAAAAAGGATTAGTTTTGTTTTCTTCTTTAATTTCATCATTAATTTTTAATTGAAGTTCTTTTAATTCTTGTTCTGATTTAGCTTCTTCTTTTTGATTTGAAAATTCTTGTTGTTTAATTGGATTTTTTAATTTAGAAATTAAATCTTCTGTTTTGTTGATTTCTTCTAATATATTTTGTTTTTTATCTTCAAGTTCTTTAACAAAAGAAAGAAGATTATCTTCATTTTTATCTAATGTTTTTAGTTTATCTTTATAAAAAGCAATTTCATTTATTAGTTTTAAATCATTAATTTTTTTATTAATAGATATAAAATCAAATTGTGATTTCAACTTTGTTAAATCTGCTTTTATGCCCGAAATTTCTTTATATTCTAAAGTTTTATTAGAAATTTTTTCATCAGTACTATTAATTATGTTATTAATGTTGTTAAAAACTTCTTCGCTATAAATAGGCTGATATTTTACATTAAAAATTAATTCGCTTTTTAATAATTTTAATTCTTTTGCTTTTTCTAAACTGAAAGAGTCAAATAAGTTTTTTAAGAAATTTAAATTAGTTTCTTTATCTCTTAAATTTATATTATCGCTCATTATAATTTCATCTTTTTTATTAAATTCACTTTGTAATTCTTTAGATAATTCTTCTCATTTAACTCATTCATTAGTTAAAATATTTTCAAAATTAGGTCTAATTTCATTTATGTATTTTTCATTAAATTCACCTAATTTGTTATATTCTAATTTATTGTAATTATCAATAAAATTTAAGTTTAGTTCTTTATATTTTTCTTCATCATTTAAATTAATAGTTAATTGATGTTTAATTGCTTCACTAGAAGTAGCTAATCTATCAACACTTTCTGTTGTGTAAACACTTTTGTAAAGAAAATGGAATTTTCTTACATTTATTCTCGCTTCTTCTAGTTGATAAATAGAAGCTTCTAAATCAATTTTTGCTTCATTATATAAAGAAACTAACTGTTCTAAAGTTTCTTGAGTGATATCTTGGTTTTCACTTATGATTTTATTTATATAAGAATAAATTCTATTGTATTCTTGATATGAAAGTGATGTATACTGATGATTACTATTATCAATTTTTTCTGAAATTAAATTAGATAATTGACTTAAATCTGCTTTTAATCTCGCGCTTGCTATAACACTGTTTATTTCTGCAACAATGCTATCAATGGTGCTTTGATTTATGTTTGCTGAATCTTTAGTTAATTGCCCTTTTGCAATAACTTTGTCGTACAATTCTTTATCTTCTTGAATTCAATTATTGTAGTTATTGTTTTTTTGCAATACTAAATTATCTAGTTCTATTTTATTTGTTTCTGAATTAGTGTGTGCATTATCTAAAAAGGTAATTTCCGCTATTTTTGGTTTTTTATTAGTTCACTTAATTGATAAAGAAATTATTTTATTTTGATCATCTATTGGCAGGTTAAAACCTGAGTTTAAAGCAACTAAATGTCCTAATACAACTTCTTTTGTTTGATGAGTCTCTTCACTATAAATAGTTGCAGACACTTCTGCTAAACTTGGTTCTTGTACACTAACAATGTTTAAATATTTGTTGTTATATTCATTTTTAGCAAATGAATATTTTAAAGTACCATTTTCATTTTTAGGTTCATAGTATGTTCTTAATTTTTCATCAATAAGATTTAATACAGAAGTTTCTGGATTTTTAGATTCAATATTAGTTCCGCTAAAACCTGCAATGTTATTATTTGTTTGATCGTTACCATCATTAATTAAAATTTCATTTATAAATAAACCTCTATTGTTAGGATAATTGTGATTAATGAAAATTTTTAAATATCTTGCTTTTTTATTTTCTAAATCACTAATTCCTCAATATCTATAATTTGGATATTTAGAGTCATAGAAACCAAAATTTGTATCAAAAAGTTTTTTGTAACTAAATTTTGAACCATAATCATCAACAGTATAAACAGTTTCTCAATTCGTGTTATCTTGTGATATTTGAATATCTGCACTTCTTAGTCAATTTATATTATTAATATCTGAAAAGATTTTAATTGAATTAATGTTCATTAGTGAACCTAAATCATAAGTTAAAAAGTCTCTAGGTCTTAAACTTTTACTTATTTTAGAAACTGTTGTAAAATCTCCATCAAAAGCAAAATTTTCTTTAAAATTATCGTTTTCTAAAGGTGTAATATTTGTATCTATTAATTTACCAAAAACTGTTTGTTTTTCTGTTTGTATAAACATCTTATTAAAAGTAATATCTAAAGCATTTACTGATTGATTTCTAAAAATAATATATCTTGCCTGAGTTGGCGAACTTGCAATTGAATCAACATTTAAATCATATCAATTAACTCCATCAATTGAACGGAAAATACTGATGTTTTCAGTTTTTTCTCAATCTAAATCAATACCATTTATAGTTTTAGTTTCTTTTAAATCAATACCAATAAATTCACCAGAATTCATATGATATTGATTTTTAGAATTTTCTTTATCTATACTAAACAATTTATAAAGATTATCAACATGAGAAGTGGTTAAATTTTCTTTATTTGCAATATTAGATAATAAAAATTCATTAGTGTTAATTCCATCGAATTTAAAATTCACACTTTTTACTTCTCAATAACTTGTAGTATCTTGATTAGAAAGAATTTTAATTCCAGTGAAAACTCCGCTGTTTTCAGGTAATTTAATTGTGGTTCAATCATCATTTAACTTAACATCGCTTAAAAGTTCAAATGTTTCGTCATTAACTAATTTTAAAATTTTTACAGAAGGTATTTTATGTTTATTAGATTGTAAAATACTGATTTCACGAATAGCTCTTGGGTATTTGAAATCTACTTTAAATCCAACATTATTTTTTACAAAACTATTATCACTTGATGCTATAACAGTTGATGTGTAATCTGTATTATCAACTACATAATTTATAGAATTATTATATTCTGAGGCCCTAATTTCTTCTCTACCAAGAATTCTTGCATTATCCAAACTTGCTGTATATTCTTGTTTTTTCTCATAATCATCATAACCAACTCTTAGTCCTGCTATTCTTCATCAAGAACTATTAACCGTTGCATTATTATAAAATCTAAATTTATCTGTAAAAGCATAACCATGAACAACATGATTAAATTGATTTCCTAAATTATTTTTAGAACCAAATAATTTTCAACTAGAACTTGTGTAATCATAATATTCAATTTTAAAATTATTAAGTCTATCTCTTCCGTTTTCTTGACCTTGATCTAATTCTATTCTTGTAATTAGTCTTTTAGATGGAAATTTAAAGGCTACAATTTTATCTTGTGAAATTTTAGAACTACCAGGACCTGTTGCACTATCTGAGAAAGTTCATTGCGTAGCGTAATTATTATCTTTTACTGATTCAATACTTCCAGCACGTACTGCAATTCCTGCTGTTGAATCTTCCATATTTGCCTGTAAATCGGTGTAATTTAATTTATTTGTAGCAATTTCATTTTGATTAATTAAAAAATTAGTAATTCTTAATCAAGCTGCTTCTGGATTGCTTCTATTTGCAATCAATCTTACACCAGTTACATTTTTTATATTTAAATTATTTACAGTTATTGGTCGAATATTATCATGAAATCTTTCATAGATTTCTCCGTTTAAATCCTTTCAAACCTCATCATTTTGCTTATATTGAATACGTGAATAGAAAAAATGATCTCTTCCACCACCCATTTTTATATAAATAGAATTTAATTTTATTGGTTCTGAAAATTCAACACCAAAATAGTCATCTTTAACTATGGCATCTGGATTTGTAAATAATTTTTCTTCCCTATTATTAGCAAGGAAAATATTTCCTTTATCACTTTCTGGTGTATCTCTTCTATTGCTAATAAAGGTTAAATTAACTTTATTAATATCTACTTCTGAAAAATTTAATTTTTTAGTTTGTTCTTCTTCTAAAAAACCAATAACCTGTTCTATAAAAGGTTGAATATATTTTGTTCCTACTTCTGGTTTAACAAGAAAATTCTGAAAATCAATTGAATGATTTTCTTTTGAATTATTAACATTAAATTTTCCTAAGTATAAATTATCACCCAATTCTCCTACTTGATTATTTTGAAGATTATTTAAAGCATCCAGTAAGTAAATAACTCCTTGAGTTAAATCGTAAAAAGAATCAATTCAAGGGGAAAATTCCTTTACAAAAGAATTTTTAAAATAATAATTTTTAAGTTTTAATAACTTATTTTTTAATTCTATAAAGTCAGTTTTAAGCGAGTTAACTTGATCAATAGTATATGTTTTAGAATTAAGTATGCTTTGTAAATTTAATATTTTATCTTTAATGTTTAGTGATTCATCAATTTCATTTGGAACTGGAATGTTTTGATATAAAGAATGAGAACTAAAATTCTTAAATACCTCGATTAATTCTTTATATTCAATCTCACTACCAATTAAATTTTTGAATGATTCATTATATAATCTTTCTCTTTCTTCGTCTGATTTAATGTTATTTCACAAATAAGAGCTTAAAACATAAAGTGGTATTTGTGAATGTTCAAAAAATAAAGAAGGATTAAGAAGGACTCCATCTATTTTAGTTTCATCAAAGTTGATATCTAAATTCTCTTTAACACCACCTAAAATTAAGTTATTTTGCTTGTTTGACAAATTAATTCAATTGCTTCATAAATTAACTTTATTTCTTCCTGTAACTTCAATAAAATCACTTAAAAACTGATTGTTAACTTTATTAAAAGTTTTCCCTGGGTTAGTAATGATTTCGAAAGTGTTTGGAATAGTGTTGATAAATTCTTTTAATTTATTAACACTTTCTGCTTGATTTTTATCAAAATTATTTATAATTTCAAAATTATTTAAAGCAATAAAGATTTCTTTGTTTTTTGCTGGTAAATTATCAAATCATTCTTTAAATTTAGTAAAAAACTTTTCTTGAATAGATAAATTAATATCACTATTTTCGTTGAATATGAATCCAAATTTAGAAATTTTTAAATTTATTAAATCTAAAACTTTTTGTTTAAAATTCTCTAAATCACTATCAAAAGACTCAACCCTAACTTTGTTTGTCTGAAAAATATTAAACATAAAAACAGGTTCAATATTATTTTCTAAACTTTTGTTTATAAAAGGAACAAGAAAGTCTTCTTTTTCTTTGTTAGAATATTTTAATTTTCAATCTGCGTTTGTTTTTTTATCAAATCAGTTTCAATAAAAATATTTATTTAATTTTTGTTTTTTAGCATAATCAAGATATTTAAATCTTTGCTCGTTGCTTCAATTTGTGTTTTGTGAACCTTCAATAATTCCTCTATTTTTTGTTAAAGAAAAGTCCTTAATAATAAATTCTTCTATTGTTCTGTTTTTAAGTTGATTAAAAATTTGTTTAAATGTTTCTGATGCATAAAATTCGGAATTTTCCTTTAATCCAAAAGCACCAATTACATTATTTTTGCTGGTTAAAATGTAAGAATCATTTTTTTGAACAATATCATTACTTCGATTTATTTCAGAAAGTAATAAATTATCCACTGTTGTATCATTATTCAGTTTATTTCCAATAAGAATATTGGTTTTACTTTCTATAATTTTCTTTTGAGAAGTAAAACTATAATTTTTGGCAGATAATATGTTTTTAATGTTATTTACTGTATTTTCAGAAATTCCATCTTCTATAACTAAATTGATTTCGGAACTCAAAACATAATTTTTATCCAAATAATTAATGTTTTTTACATAAGGATTTATATTGTAGTTTTCGTGATTTTGCGAAACACTATTTTCAAAAGAAGCTGATACAAAAAATGCAGGAGATAAGGTAATTAAAGGTATAAATTTCTTTATTTGTTTATTTTTTTTCATACTATTTCTCCTTTATTTCTTTCATAAATCATGGTAAGTCGTATTTATTTGGATTTACTGCATTTGCCCTTATTATTTGTGAAGCAAAAGAGTGTTTATTTTTAAGTTCAAAAGGGTGCTCTCCTTTTCAGTTAACACCAAAATAGTTATAATCTTGCCCATCATAGTTTCAACTTATAGAATATTGAAAACCAACTCCCGAATTTCATAATGATGCTAATGAATTATCGCCTATGAATCTCCCTGTTCCTGAAGCTCCCGCCCCAGAATAAAAAGGTGCATAATTAGTTTCATTTGCTATTATAAACCCTCATTTTCAACCACTTCCATAATTGCTTATTGGTCTATGATCAAGAATGGCAGTTTGATTTCCGCGTGGATAACCAATAGAAACAATGTCTTTTACTGTTGGTGAATTCATATCATTATATCTTCAAGTATAATCAATATTTGAATTACTTAATTTAAATCAGTTTTCTAAATAAAGTGCTAAATCAAATTTCCCTTCTTCTCTTGCTTTTGCAATTCCTGGATTAATATCAATAATTATTATTGATGAATCCAGTCTTTCTGGAGTTTTTCCTGTATTTTTTAAAGGATCTCCATTTAAATTGTATTGTTGAATCCCTATTCAAATAGTGGTTGATTCATTTCCCGATGTACTTGTATAATCTGTTCAACCATATCTACCTCTTGAAGCATAAGTTCTTGCTTGTAAAAAAGGTGCTGATATTGTTTTATCACTTGATTTAAAGAATAAATTATCGCCAGATATAAGGGAAAAATCGTGTATACTAGAAGATTCAGCATGGTGATTAGTCATTACATAAAATCTACCATCATTTGGATCATCATTTACTTTCCCTATCATAGAAGCGGTGGCAATTGCTCCACCTGGACTATAGGCAATTGCTCTTCCTATTACATTTCTAACAGATTGACTATATTTTCCATATTCTCTAAGTCTTAAAGGTTCTAGTCTCATTTTATAACCTTCATGGAATTTAAAAGCAACATTAGAATTAGGATTATAAATGCTATGATCAAAAAGATATTCCGGTTTATTAAAGAAAATGGTTGGTTGACTAAAGGTGTTAGGTTCCACTTTAGAATAATCAAAGAGATTAGTTTCTCAACCAAAATCTTCAGTTTGTTTAGTTGAATCATATTTAACTTTTAAAGTAGCGGCTCCAGCAGCAAATAAAAAGTTATAATTACTTAACTCATGAACTACTGATTTTGCTTCTTCTCTTGGATCAATAACTATTTTGATTTCAGGATTTTTAGGTCATACACTAAATTCAATATCTTCATTTTCCATTCATCTTGCTTGGATTTTAAAAGTAAAATCAGTATTATTTTTTGTTACTATTTTTTCTATATTAATTATTTTTTGATCTTTAATTTCATCATAATCTAATTCTATATCGAAAGCAGGATTTGGGGAAATTGTAATTTCTGTATCTCCGTGATTTATTGCTCCACCATTAAAACTTAGATTTAGTTTTCTGTTAGATGTATATGAGTTTTTAAAAAGAGGGTCTAAAATCTTGTGTTGTAGAGTTCAAGAAAGAATGTTTGCTTCTTTATCTACAGATCATAGTGCATCTTTTCAATATAATTCTAATGTTCTTTCTCTATGGATTTCATTTTTAGAATTATAAATGGTTCTTAACGAATTTGTATCTCTTCTTTCATCATATGAAGGAGCTGTTCGTTTATTTGTTATTGAAGATGGTTTAAAACCAGTGATTTTGTATCAACTATTTGCATTTTTATTTCAAGGTCTTACATATTCTGGGTCTTCTACTCCAAATTTTACTAAAGAAAATCTTATATAAGCTGATGTTTCATCAATTTGTTGAATTTCGTTTATTTTTATTTCACTAACAGCTAAATCATAGTTTTTATACGAAATAAAACCATCTTGATTTTTTATAGTAATTATTTGTCTAAGTTCGTTTTTGTGACTATTAAAATAACCAACTGTATTAGTTGCCAGTCTTTCTTTATCAATTTGCAAATCATCTAAAGTTAAATTGTTCAGCATAATTTCAGGATAGTGTAATTGTTGATAATCATTTACAAAATTCACCATAGAGAATTTTTGTTTAGTAGAAAATCTTTTATTTTGATGTTCTTTTTCGATAAAACCAATTTTAAAATTCAATCCTCTTTTACCAACAAGTTCAAAATCATAATAGTAAATAAAATATTTATTTTTAATTCTGCCTAAATCACCGTTATTAATAGAAAATGGTTGTACATCCTTTGAATAGTTTCCTGTTCCAAAAGGAATGTAAGCTAAATTATCTTTGTTATCTGTTTTATTATTTGTTCCGTTTGTAATTTGAAAGAGATAACTCGCTTTATAAAACTGTTGTTGCTGCACAAAATCTTTAGCATTTATAATACTAAAATAATTTGAAGGGTTACCATTACTTTGAATTTGCCCATTAACTCTTACTTGTTGAATATTAGATTCGTTTAATTGTCTTAAAATATTTAAATCATTTTGATCAATTTGGTCAAAACCATCAAAGTCTGCCTCAGTTAAATTATTTCCTGTTTTAGGTTTTATATCTTCTAAATCAAATAACCTAAAATTTATCATTTTAATTGGGTGATTATATAAATCACCTAATGCTTGTATTGGTGCTTCTTCTCCATTTATTTTATATCAAAGAATTAAATCTGCTGATCCGTTATAGTTATCAACATTATTAACATCTTTAACAAAAATTTGATATTTACCAAATTTAGGTAAGTCATAAATTTCTTCCATTGCTTTTTTAGCATCTGCTGCTAAAAACTCAGAGTGTGTATAAAATATTCCTGGTTTAAATTTTAGTAAACTTCAGAAATACTCTTTAGTTCCTTTTAGTATATTTTCAATTTGAGCAAAATCTTTAGCATCTTTTTCACTTTGAGTTGCATCTGTGTTTAAAAAATCTACAGGATTTAATGTTGGTAAAATTTTAGACTTAATTATTTGTTTATTAAATAGAACATTGAATTGGAAATATAAACGATTTTCTTTATATGTTTCAAACGAAGTGATGTCAAAACTAAAAAAGTTTTCTATCCCTTTTGTTCTTGGTTTGAAGAAAATTTTCTTATTTTCTATTAAATTAAATTCACTATAAGATAGTTTAGATAGTGCTTCATAATCGACTTCATAAAATTGATCTAAATTATTTAAAACTACTTTATTTATAAAAGGCATTACATCCTTTTGAAAAGGAATTTCCTTTTTAATAGTAGATTTTAGTTTTCTATTACTTTTCAAAAATACATCTAGTGTTAATACTAAAATGTTTTTATTGTCTTCTTTTAACTCCGAATTAACTACATCAAAATCAAAAGTTTCATCATCTCCTTCATTTATAAATACTTTATAATTATTTAAATTTATAGAAGCAGAATGTAAATAACGTTCTACATCATAACCATTTGGATCTTTAGAAAGGGAAACGGTGTTGTGTTTTTGAACTTCTGACAATAAAGAAGACTTAAGCGATGTTTCATCATTTGTAGTTGTTGTAATATTTTGTTCATTAAATTCTTTTAACTTACTATAAAAATCATTAATTTTTGTCTTAATGGCAGGTAAATCTTTTATGTCAAAATCTAAAAGTTTATATTTTTCATTATCATAAATCTTGCTAAAATCCAATGCTTCTTGTTTTAAAAAGAAAGGAAGAACAGCATATGCATTTATTTTATTTTCATCAATTGCTAAATTAGTTTTTAAAAACTCTTCTTTAACTTTGTTTAGCAGTTCAAAAAAACTATTTATTTCATTTTTAAAAGAATTAAAATCTTCTAAATTTTCTTTTGTATATGTCTCTACTTTTAAATAATTTTTAAAACTTTGACTAATTGATGAATTCTCATTCACAATATCTAAAAAAGATTTAATTTCATTTAAAAATTCACTATTTTTTGACTTAAGTTCTTTTTCAAAAGAAGAAAGTTGATCTTCTGTTATAACTTTATTTACTCCAGAAATTAAATCGGTTTTTTGTTGTTGACTTAAATGTTGATTGCTATTTATTTTTTCAATTAAGTTATTAATTTGTGAAGATAACTCATTTGAACGATTATTGTTAGAAATTATATGATTAGTTATGTCTTCTATTAAATTTATAACCGTATTTTCTATATTGGTTAATGAATTTAAAGTAGAAAAATTATTATTTTTAATGCTTTCAAAATTATTAATTTTTTCTTTAATTTCAGTGCTTAATTGATCATTATAAATTTCTTTTATTTGGCTAATTTCCTTTATTTTTCCGTTTATTTGTTGAATTTGACTCAAGAAACCATTTTCATTTTCTATAGTATTAAAAACATTTTCTATATGGTTTTTTACAAAAGTAATTAAATTAACATCAAATTCTTGATTTTTTGATAATTGCTCAATTAAATTTTTGAAATCTTCTAAATCAAACACGAAGATTTTTTCTTTTTTTTCTAACACTTGTTTAAGTTGATTATTTAAAGTAGAGAATTCATTATTAAAGTTTTCAAAAGAATAATTTTCTTTATTTAAAAATTTTAATAATTGATTATTTATGTCAATAATATCAGAATCTTTTTCGTATGTATATTTACTCAATTCTTTTTCTTTATCTTTGTTTTTGTTAAATGACTTTAAGTTGTTTAATAATTCACTTTTAAAAACAGAAGAAGAAAATGTTTTATAGTTTGTTTCTGTTTTATTTAAAATAATTTCTTTAATGTTTGCAAAAGCAGAATTAATATTATTCAAAAAAATATTACTTATCTCTTTTTGTAGGTTTTCTACATTATTTTTATGCATTTTTTTTGCAGAATCTATATATTTTTTTAATATAGTTATATAGTTATTTAAATTTGTTATTAACTCTGAAAAGTCAAAGTTTTCTGAATTTAAAAAAATTTTTAAATTCTTTAAGCCTTTGATTACAAAAATATCATTTTTTATTTCTTCTTTTTCTAAAGAGGGTTTTAAATCGGCATATAAATTTAAACTTTTAGATAAAGAATCTATAAAGTTTTTATCAGAAAACAAATTTTTATTGTTGCTAAAATTCTTATTAATTTTTTCTTTTAAATTTTTAAATTCTGGCAAGTTTAATGCTTCAATTTTAAAATCTTCTGTGGATTTATAATCATTAGAGCATGATGCTAAAAACATTATAGGAGTTGCTCCTAATATTATTGTTGGAAATCTTTTTTTCATATTTACTCCTCACAATTTATTTTGATATTATTTTCTTATATAGAATTATAGATTTATTTTTTTTTTTTTTTGTAAAAAAGGCAAAAATAACACAAAAAAAGAAAAAACTGCATTTTTTTATGCAGTAATTTTTTTGCTTTATTTATTTAAAATAAATTATTTGTTGCTTTGATGGTAATTTATTTTTGTAAGTTAAATATTTATTTCTTGTTCTTATTTCATTAATATTAATAGTTTTAATAACAGGAATTTTAGTTTTTTCTATAAAAATAATATATTGTCTTGGATAAACGGCTTTTGTATTGATATTGTAAGTTATAAAATTAATATCAAGATTTTCAGAAGTTACTTTAATTGTGTCTAATGATTCACCTGAAGAGTAGTTAGAGTAGTAAACAACATGATATTTTTTAAATGTTTCTGAATTAAATATTTTTGAATATGTTTTGATAAAATCATTTCACTCTGTATTTATTTTGTTTTTTACTTGTTCAATTTTTATTTGAGATAGTAATTCTTTTTTGAAGGAATCTCCATCTTTTATTTCAAATGCATTCTCTCTTTTTTCAAAGTCTGAAGGACTTCATATCTTGTTAGAATTTAGTAAAAATACATTTTCTTCTAATTCATTTTCATTATTAAATTCATTGATTTGTTTATTTTCAATAGTTTGACAAGAAACAATTGAAAACACAGGTATTCAAACACTAGAACTTAATAATAGATTATTTACTATTTTAAATTTCACTTTTTTTCCTTTCTAGAAAACCAATAAGTATTATTTTCTTGTATTATCTGTCCTTATTATAATATATTTTAAAAATAAAATCTATTAAAATCCGAAACATAAAATGTGATAAAATAATTTAATAAGATATAGGAGTTATATGCAAAAAAAAGAAATACTAATAAAAAATGAAAAAATATTTTATATAGAAGAAAATAGTGGAAAACCAAAGGTTCTTTTTCTTCATGGTTTTAATTCATCACATAGTTTTGCACAACAAGTTTACAAAATAACAGATAGAAATTATGATATTGTTGCTTTTGATTTTCCTGGTTGTGGATTGAGTTCTAATAATGAAACTATAACCATTGAATATTATCAAGAAATTGCAGCGGAATTTGTTAAACAAACGGGAATTTCCTTTAATTTAGTAATTGGTCACTCTCTTGGTGGAGCAAGTGCTCTGCACTTATTAAATAATAATTTAATTCCTAAAGCATTACTTGCTGCTCCAATAAATTATAATATTTTAGGTACTATTGCTAAAGAAACTTTGAAACAATCAAAAGAAAGACTTAATAAATGACTTTTGCCAAAAAACTATGAAGAAGCATACGAAAGTTCAAATAACTTAGTTTATGAAAATAAAAATAACTACAAAAAGAATTTAGAAAAAATAGCAAATGTCTTTTTAACTGTGACTAAAAATAAATTCGCTGTTTTCAATAATTTAGTAAGAAAACAAATTATTAATCCTTCTTATTTACAAAAAGATATTAAAAATCTTTACTCTGTTAATAAAGATTATGAATTCATAGTAGGAACCAAAGATATGTTTGTTCCTTTTCTTTCTGTTGCTAAAATAGCTAGTGATTATAATAAAAATTTTATAGGATTAAAAAATTGTGGCCATGCTTTATTCTTTGAAAAACCTTATGAAATAAACAAGAGAATTGAAGAAATTATTAAAACACAGACTAATTAACTTTATGTCTGTGTTTTTGTATAAAAATACTATACATTAAAAATTATTATTTTATCTTTTATGTAGATTTTCTTTTTAATTTCTTTATTATCAATATTTTTTATTACATTAGGTTCGCTTAAAGCTTTAGTAAAAAGAGAATCTTCTGTATCGGTTTCTTCTTTTTCTATTACTGCTCTAACTTTTCCATTAATTTGAATCGGTAATTTAATTTTCTTATTTAAAATTAAATTCTCTTGCAAAATTGGTCATGATTGCTTGCTTATTTCATTTGCTTGTAATCTGCTTAACAATTCTTCTGAAAGATGTGGTGCTAAAACAGAAAGCATTATACAAAAATCAATTAACATTTGTTTGTTGGAAATTTTTTCAGTTTTATATAAACCATTTATGAAAACCATAAGTTTACTAATAGCAATATTGAATTTTAAATTTTCAATTGCGATTGTAACTTCTTTAATAGTTTCCTGTCATAAAGAAATCATCTCTGAATCATCAAAATTTGCATCAATTAAATCATTATTTGCGAATTTATCTAAAATAACTTCAACTCTATCTAATCATCTTCTTATACCTTGGATTGCATCTGTACTTCATTCTTTTGTATCAGTTAATGGTCCCATAAACATTTCATAAACTCTTAAAGTATCTGCACCATATTCGTTTACGATATCATCTGGGTTTATAACATTTCCTCTACTTTTAGACATTTTTTGCCCATCTGTACCTAAAATCATTCCTTGATTTACAACCTTAAAGAAAGGTTCATCATTAGGTAAAATCCCTATATCATAAAGGAATTTGTGTCAAAATCTAGAATAAATTAAATGTCCTACAGCATGTTCTTGACCACCAATGTATAAATCTACAGGAAGTCATTTTTTAAATCTTTTATATGCTTCTGGACTATCTATATTTAAATATGATCCATCTTCATTTTTAAGAATAAAAGCTAAAAAGTATCAAGAACTACCAGCTCACTGTGGCATTGTATTAGTTTCTCTTCTGTATTTTTTGCCATTTTTTTCAAAGTATAATCACTCTTTGTTATTTGCTAAAGGAGACTCTCCTGTTTTAGAAGGTTTAATATTTTGCATATATGGTAATTCTACAATTCCTTCATCTATGTAAATATTATCTTCTTCATCAAAATAAACTGGGAATGGTTCACCTCAATATCTTTGTCTTGAAAAAATTCAATCTCTTAGTTTGTAACTTATTTCTTTTTCAGAAATTCCCTTTTCATTTAATAATTTATAAATTTCTTCTTTTGCTTTTAAAATTTCTAAACCATTAAACTCTTCCGAATTAATTAATTTATTATCTTGCACAACTTTAATTATCTCTAAATCATATTTTTTAGCAAAATCATAGTCTCTTTCGTCTTCTCCAGGAACTCCCATAACAGCACCCGTTCCATAAGAATTTAAAACGTAGTCAGCAATTCAAATTGGAATTTTCTTATTATTTAAAGGATGGATAGCATATAAACCTGTAAAAATACCGTGTTTTTCTTTATTATTGGAAACTCTATCTCTTTCACTTAAAGTTTTAGTAAAGTCAATAAATTCTTTTATTTTTGGATTATTAATAATCACATCTACTAATTTGTTTTCTGGAGAAATAGCAATAAAAGTAACGCCAAATAATGTATCAATTCTTGTTGTAAACACTTCTATAATTTCACTATTATTTTCGATATGAAACTTAATTGTATGACCTTCAGATTTTCCTATTCAATTTTTTTGTAATTCTTTTAATGAATCCGAAAATTCTAAGTCATTTAATCCTTCTAACAATTTATCTGCATAATTAGTAATTTTTAAAACTCATTGTTTCATTGGTTTTCTAATAACTGGAAAACCACCTCTTTCACTAACTTTATTTCCTTCGTTATCAGTTATCACTTCTTCATTAGCAAGAACGGTCCCTAATTCTTCACACCAATTAACATCAACTTCTTTTATTTCTGCTAAATTATGTTCATATAATTTTTTAAATATTCATTGTGTTCATTTGTAAAATTTAGGATCAGTAGTATCCACCTCTTTAGATCAGTCATATGAAAAACCTAAACTTTTTAACTGTTTTTTAAAAGATTGAATATTACTTTGTGTAAAAGAAGCAGGGTGATTTCCTGTTTTTAGTGCATATTGCTCTGCTGGTAAACCAAAAGCATCTCATCCCATTGGATGAAGAACATCAAAATTATTTAGTCTTTTATATCTTGCTATTATATCTGTTGCTGTGTAACCTTCTGGATGTCCAACATGCAAACCTGAAGCGGATGGATATGGAAACATATCAAGAACATAAAATTTTTTTTCTTTATTTTCTGTTGTTTTAAATGAATTATTAATTTCTCAGTGTTTTTGTCATTTTTTTTCTATTTCTTTGTGATTATACATAATATTATTATTATATAAAAAAAACAATTTTGAAAAAATTTATTTTTGTGTTTTAAATCTTTTCAAAATCATTTCTTTTTCAATTGCACTTATTTCCATTTTTTTAATTTCAGATAACTCTTCTTCATATTTTTGTGCAAATTCTGAAGTTGGTTTTATAACTGGTTTTTTAGGAGCAAATAATTCACAAGCTTCATTTGCTTTTTCAATAGAAATTTCATAAGTACCTATTTTGTTAGCTAATTTAATAGTATCATTTTTGTTAAAAGTTAATAATGGTCTATATATTTGTAAACTTGTTTGACTACCAATAACATCCATTGATTCCATAGTTTGAGATGCAACTTGCCCTAAATTTTCTCCATTAGATATAGCTATGTAACCAAATTTTTTAGCTAAAATATCTGCTATTCTATAAAAACTTCTACGCATTAGATTTATTTTATAAGACTGGTCAGAAACTAAACCGATGTAATTCATTAAATCTGTATAGTTTATTTGAAATAATTTAGAACCACCTTGATAATTAGATAACAATTGAATAATTTTATCTACTTTTTGAACTGTTTTTTCATCAGTGTGTGGTGGTGTTATAAAAGACAAGAAATCAATATGCACACCTCTTTTCATCATTTCAAAAGCTGCAACTGGAGAATCAATTCCTCCAGAAATTAAATGTAAAACTTTACCAGAAATACCAACAGGTAAACCATCTAATCCTTTATAAAATTTAGAAAAAACATAAGAATATTTTTCTCTAACTTCAATATTGATTTGTTGATCAAAATTTTCCAAATCTACCTTTATTTCCTGTTTTTTTGCAAATAATTCGGTAGCAACTTCTTTTATAATTTCTTGTGAATTTAAAGGGAATTTTTTTCAGTTTCTATGACAATTTAATCTAAATTTTAAAAGATTATCATCAAATTGTCTTAAAACTTCTTCTTTTATGCTTTCTATATTAGTTTCTACTCTTTTTACAGGAGAAAAAGAAGAAATACCAAAAACTTTAGATAAATTTGCTAAAGTTTTTTCGCTATAAGGTAAATACATTCTATCAAAACTTACTTCTGGAATTTCCCCTGTAATTTTTATTATGTTTTGCTTCAAAGTGTTTATAAATTGTTTTCTATTACCACCTTTTAAAACTAATTCACCATATCTTATTAAAATTAAATCATACATATTATATTATTTCCTTTTCTAAAAATTTTACTATATTTTCTAATGCTTGTGGATAGTTTCCTTGTCTATGCATTTCTTCTGCTATTTTAAAACTGGCATCCAGTTTGTTTTTAGAACTCCTAAAAACATTCATATTTTTATATAAAAAATTTAATATTTCTTTGTATAAAAAATCAGTAAATATTTCTATATTATTTGTCAATAAATCATTTAACTTTTTAATATAAATTATTTTTTGGTCATTTTTTTCTTCATTTTCTATCAATAGAAACAAATTCAATATTTCTTTTTTGAAATTTTCATTTATATTTTCTTTATGTTTATTTACCAAAAAATCAGTAATTATTTCTTTTTGTAAAGAAAAATTGTTTAATAAATTCTTTTCTTTTAATTCAAAAAAATAAATATTTTTTAAAGCGATTAACTTAAAATCTATAATTATGAATTTTTCAAAAATACTTTTTATTTTTTCTATTTGTTCAAGATAAGTTTCTTTATTTAATAAAATATCTTCTAATAATAAATTTATATTATCTAATTCTTCTTTTGCTTGTATAAATGCTGTATTTTCTTTATTTTCTATGAAAAGAAGTAACTCATTTTTTTTCCTTGCTATTCTATTTTTTATAATCAAAATATTTTCTGTTACTATTTGTTTAGATCTTTTTTCTTTTTCTATTTTTTCTTTATTTTCTAATGTTAATTTATAAATAAATTTTAAATTAATATTAACTTTTTCAATATCAATTTCTTTATGTGCTTTCTTGACATTATTAAAAAGAATTTCTACTTGCTTTTTGTATTCTTCAAAAGAAAAAACTCTTTCCAATTGAAATTCTTCTTTGTTTTCAAAATAAAAATTTTTTAATGATTCAAAAATATTTGTCAAATTGTTGTCTATTTCGTTAGTAAATTTAACTACATAATTTAAAATTTTAAATAAATGAATTATATTTTTTTTATTTTCAATTAGTTTTTTGATATTTTCTTCTTTTTTATAGTTTAAATAATAATTTTGAGAAATAAAAACATTGTTGTTTGATATTTTTTTAATTAGTTTATCAATTTTTGCATGAATATATTTTATTTTGTCTTCATTGTTTTTAACAAATGTATTAGCTTTATGAAGATCTTGAGTCATTTTATTATAGTATCCTAAAAAAAACTTATTATTCTCAAAAATATAGTTATATTTTTCTTTTAGTTCTTCTAATATTTGAACTCTGTCTGTAAAATAACTGTTAAGTTTTAACTCTATAACTTCATAAGAATGATTTATAATATTTGCTTTTTCAATTCTGCTTAAAAATTTAGTTTCTTCTTCGTTTTTATCTTTATGTTTTTTAATTATTTCTTTTAATTCAACTTCTTTTTGTTTTTCTTCTTCGTTTTTTAAATGCTCATGCTTAAAATAAATTTTTATTTGATTTATTAAAATATCAATTTCGTTTTTTATAGAATTGTTTTTTTCATTTTTTTTAACTTGTTCTTTTTTATTTCTTTCTTTTTCTTTTCTTCTTTTTTGTAAAACAAAAATAAGGATAACTAATCCAGTTATCAATAATAAAACTAAAAATCCCAATAAAAAAAATAAAAAATACTTCATTTGCTATTAAATTATACAAAAATGATGTAAAATATTAAAGCAATAAACACAGCTAAATAATATATATTAATATTTTTTAAATTTGTTTTAAATTTGGAAGTAAACTTTGCTGGATGTCGAAACCATTAAATTTAAAAAAATAATATGGAATTATTTCTTAACGTTTTTTGCAGAAAGAGGAAAAATGTCAAGATATACTGGTCCAATTTTCAAAAAATCAAGAAGATTAGGATTTTCAATTTTAGAAACTGGTAAAGAATTTGCAAAAGGTAAAAAAAGAACTTACGCTCCTGGACAACACGGACAAAAGAAAGTTAAATTATCTGATTATGGATTACACTTACACGAAAAACAAAAGGTTCGTTTTATGTATGGTTTAAATGAAAGACAATTCAAAAACACTTTCTTTAAATCTTCAAAACGTAAAGGTGTTGCTGGAACAAACTTCTTACAAATGTTAGAAACAAGGTTAGATAATATTGTTTACAGAGCAGGATTTGCTACAACAAGAAGACAAGCAAGACAATTAGTAAATCATGGTCACTTTACTTTAAATGGAAAAAAAGCAGATATTCCTTCAATGCAAGTTTCAATTAATGATGTAGTTGAACTAAAAGAAAAATCAAGAAAAAACGTTCAAATTACTGCAGCACTTGAATTAAAACAAAAAGCAGAATGAATTGAATATAAAGATTTTAAAGCTACTTTAAAAAGATTACCAGAAAGAAGAGAATTAAGTCAAGAAATCAATGATGCTTTAATTGTTGAGTTCTACAACAAATAATAATTTCAACACAGGAATTCTCCTGTGTTTTTTTGTCAAAAACTTGCTTTTTTTTTTTTTTTTTGTAAAATCTAATTGGTATCTAATAATTAAATTAGATAGAAATTAGATTTAATTAGTTAAGTGGCAAAATTAGCTAATTATAGTATTCTTTTATATATTTAAAATTATTAGATACAACTAAATGCTCCTAGTATTTATATTTGAATTTGAAAATAAGCACAATCTGTATGTGAGAAAAACAGGAACATAATTATTTAGTTCCTGTTTTAATATTTCTTTTTTTCACTTTTTACTATTAATAGCACTATAATTAAAATATAAGGAATTAAAATGAAAAAAGATAAAAATCACATTGACACAATGAAACCGTTTTTTCCGGAAGAATCAATAACATTTGATAGATTAGAAGATGATTTTCACAAACATCCAGTCATTATTTTTTATAACGAATGGGAAGAAATATATTATTACTTAAAATGTCGCAGTTCTATAAAACATAAAAATTTCAGACACGAACTTAATGGTGAATATCTAATTAAAAAGGCAAATAATGGATTATTAAATCACGATAGTTTTATAGATACTGCTCAAATTTATAAAATTTTTGAAAAAGATTTATTTAAAGTTTTTGATAAAAATAATTTACTTTATTTAGATACCAAATTTCTAGATTTAGATGATATTAAAAACATTTATTTTATGCTTTGAGATAATCTCAAACAAAATCCACCATATGTTTCTTTAAGTGAAATTTCTATAAAAAATGACCAAATTTATTCTAAAACACTTTATTGCCATAAAGATTTTTTAACTAGAGATTTTAATCACTTTAAAAATTCAAATAACAGTGAAGAGTCAATTTTAGAAAAGGAAAAATTGGTTTTAGATATCTTAAACAACAGAAACACATTAAAACAAACTTTATTAGAAATCAAAAATATTTATTTAGGTACAAATAGCGAATATAAAGAATTAATGGAAGAAATTGATTATTTTGAACAACACAAAAGTTCTATAATTAATAATCATAAGTCTTTCATTGAAACTAATAATTTTAATTGCCACCATTATTGTGCATCGCAACTAAAACAGATTTTTCTTGGTTTAGAATCAAAAATAGATGTATCTAAATATGCAACAAATAATTTTAATTGTTTTCAAATGGGACAAATTCGTTTAGGTTTAGAACAAAATTTAGATGTTTCTCTATATGCTAAACCAATTTACGATAATTGACAAATGAAAGAAATAAGAGAAGGATTATTATCTAATATAGATGTTCTAAAATATGCTGATCCAAAAATTTCATCTGAAGAAATGAAAAATATTCGCTTAACATTGCAAAAAAATAAAAATCAACATTAGTTGATTTTTTGTTTAGTGTTTTTGCTTAAAAATTTTACAAATTCATTATAACGTAAAAAAGTATTATTTATTTTTAAGGTTTGCAATTGCTCTGGATTAAATAATTTTCTTGGAACTTCAAAAGCAATGTAACTAAAAGATGGTTCTACATAATTTGCTGTTTCATCTGTTGGTTCGCTTTCATTATTTTCTTTTAATTTAGCGTTTAATTCTAGATTGGTAGAATAAAAATTTAAAGCATTATTTTCTTTTTGAATAATTGAATATAAAGGAAATTCCTTTTGTTTTGAATTTAAATCATTGTAATTATAATCATTAGATTTAAATAGTGATTTAAATAAAGTATCTAACGATTTTGTATGAACAAAGTTATTTAATACATAAAAATTTTCTTTTAAATTTATTTTGCTTAAATAAAAAGCTACTTTTTGATAATTAAGCAAATTATTCATATGTTCTATTTCTTTAACATTATCATTTTTTTCATAATTTATAACATAGTAAAATAAAGTTTGTTTAAGATTATCTATATCTTTTTCATCTTTTATTAGATAAAAATCCTTAAGTTTTGTTTCATTTGAACTAACACTTGAATTACTTAAAAAGGTAAAAGTTTCATTAGATTTAACAATTTCTTTATCACCTAAATTATTAAACTCAATTTTATAATTTTCATATTGATTTTTTTCTTTGTCTTTTTCTGTTGTTGCACAAGAAACCACTGAAGTAGCAAAAATAGGAATGCTAACTAGTGAAGAAACTGAAAATAATAATTTATTTTTTAGCATAAGATTTCACCTACAAAAATAGTGTTTATAATTAATAAATTGAAATATTTTTTCTTCATTTTTTCCGTCCTTTATTTTTGTATTTACATAATAATTATATAATAATAATAATAATCTAATATATTCATAAAATAATATAAATTTATTCAAATAAATTCAATAAATACTTTTATAAAATTAAAAAAGGAATAAAAAAAAGCAGCAACTCCCTATTTTCCCATCTCTGGTATCTTCGGCGTAAAAGGTCTTAACTACTGAGTTCGGAATGGTATCAGGTGATCCCCTTTGCTATGGTCGCTTGTATATATATTACCATAAATTGTAAATTTGTCAAGATTTTTTTTAATTTTTTGTATAAATTTACAAAATTTAAAAATTAATTATAAAAAATTTTTTTTATTGTAAAATTTAAACAATTAATTAAATTTCTTTTTTTATTTTAACTTAAATTAATATATTAGGAGACATATGAAACCAACAAAATTATTTGCATTAGGTGGAATGCAAGAAATAGGTAAATCTACCCTTATAATAGAGCACGAAAATGACATAGTAATAATTGATGCAGGTATTAAATTTGCCGATACCTTTGCTACTGGAATTAAAGGAATAATTCCTGATTACTCTTATTTAAAAGAAAATCAGCACAAAATTAGAGGTTTATTTATAACTCACGGACACGAAGATCACATTGGTGGTGTTACTTATCTACTACAAGAAGTTCATATTCCTAAAATTTTTGCACCAAGAATTGCTATTCAATATTTAAAAGCTAAATTTGAAGATAGAGGTATTAGAAAAAAAGTAGAGTATGTAGAAATTGAAAGAGATGCTGTTCATACTTTCAATACACTAGAAGTAGATTTTTGAACTGCTCAACATTCAATTCCTGATGCTTTTGGAATAAGAGTTAAATCTCCAAATGGTTCCATTATGTGTACTGGAGACTTTAGATTTGACTATACACCCATTGGAAATCTAACCGATTTTAGCAAACTAGAACAAATAGGTAAAGAAGATTTAAGTGTGCTTCTTTCCGATTCTACAAATGCAATGAGACCTTTTCACTCACCAAGTGAAAAAGATATCTTAAAAGATATAGAAGCTCATATGCTAGATGCTAAAAAGAAAATAATAATTACTGCTTTTGCTTCTAACTTAACCAGAGTTAAAGTTATTATTGAACTTGCTGCTAAACTTGGTAAAAAAGTTGTAACTTTTGGAAGATCAATGGTAAATGGAGTACAAATAGGAAGAAAAATGGGATATATTGATGCTCCTAATGATGTTTTTATTGATAAGAAAAACATTTCAAAATACCAAGATAACGAACTTGTTATTTTAACCACAGGTTCACAAGGTGAACAGATGGCAGCTTTAACTAGAATGTCACAAGGAAAACATCCTCAAATAACCCTAAAACACGGGGATATGATCATTTTTTCTTCTTCTCCAATCCCTGGAAACAGAATCAAAATTGAATTATTAGTTAATAAACTATATAAAACAGGTGCTATTATTAAAGAAAATGGGGTTGATGGTTATCTCCATACTTCAGGTCATGCTTATAAAGAAGAACACGAAAAAATCTTTAGATTAACCAAACCAACATACTTTGTTCCTTACCATGGAGAATTTAGGATGTCAGTAGTTCATGGACAAACTGCCATTGAAAACGGAGTAAATCCTAATAATGTAATAATTCCAAGAATAGGTGAAGTATTACATTTAATAAACAAAAAACTCGTAACTACAAAGGAATTTATTAATCCAGGACCAATTTTTATTGATGGAGATGTGGTTTCCAAAGTTAATGTTTCTTTAATGAAAGAAAGAGTTGCTTTAGGTGAAAATGGTTTTGTTTATATTGCTATTGCAATAGATAGAAATAAAAACATTATAGTAGGAAAACCAAGAGTAGTTTCTAGAGGTTGCTTCTATGTTAAAACATCAACCGATTTTGTTGAAGAAATCAAGAGATTAGTTCATGGAGCTGTTTTATTTACAATCAAAAATAAAGAAGATTGAACAGTTCCTGAATTAAGACAGTTAATAAAAGATCGTTTAATTCCTTTCTTTTATAAAGAAAAAAGAAGAAATCCTATAATTATTTCTTCCTTCTTATTTACAGATGATAAGAAAAATCCTTTAGAAGGATTTGAAAGGCAAAAAGAAACAGAAGAAGATAATGAATTTGTTGATGAAGACGATTTAGATGAATAGAAAAATAACACTTTCTCAAGTGTTATTTTCTTTATTCTTCAATATCTATTTGTGCCAGTTCAACAACTAATTCATCTTTTGAAATTGTTAATGAATCATTTTTTAAATCTTGTTCAATTTGTTCTAAATATAAAGCTTTTTGCTTATTTGTTTCTCTTTTTTTAGAAAAAGCAAATAGTGTGGCTGCCGCTGTTAAAAATGCCATTATTGTAGTTATGATTGAAATGGTTACAAATAATCAAACTGCTGTTAAATTTGGGTTTTTAGCAATAGCATAAGCAGATAACAATCCATTAAATGCACTCATTAAAATTAAAGCAATACTTACAATTAAGAAAGTTCATTTGGATCTTAAATACTTAGTAGTTAAACTTTTCATACTTTTTTTAGTTCTGTTTATTTCATTTGAATAATCCATAATTATTCTTCTCCTTCGTTAAGTGAATATTTATTACCAAGTATTTCAGAAACTCTATCAAAAAATAATAAATCTTTATTTTTTGCTTCTGCATATTTTCCTTCATTTGCTTCAAAAAGAACTTTTTCTAAATAAATTAAATTATTAACTTTTTGATTTCTTATTCATTTTTTCTTTACAACAAATAAAGCTAATAATCCATTTAAAATAGCTAAAGAAATTCCTATTCACAATGTGAAAATTGGTCATTGATCTACTATTTTTCCATCAACTTCTGAAGTGAATAAAAGGGCAAATCCTTTAAATTCTTCTAATCTAGAAGAAGCTAGTTTTGCAACTCCCATTAAACCAGAAAAGAAAGTAAATAATAATGAAAATAGAGCAGCTACTCAAAAAATTATTTTATAAATTTTTGCTTTTATATTAGTTTTTAAAGTTATATAATCAATAAATTCTTTTGTAGAATCAAATAATTTTACATTCATTATTTTCCACCTCCTAAAATAAATTTCTTGATTAATTGCCCTTTTGAAACTTGTTTTTTAGCTAAAAAATCTTTTTCAATTTGATTAAATTCTTTATCAAATTGTTCTTTTGAATAATTTTCATCTTCTCTTAATTTATATGTTATATATGTTATTTTTCTCATTGCTTGTTTATAATCTTTAAATTTCATTACTTCTCTATAAATAGATAAAAATAAATTAAATAAAAAGGTTAGAACAATAAAGGAAGCAAGTACAATTGTTAAACCTAATTCATCAAAAAATGATTTTCTTGTTTCTGCTGGGATAGAATTATAACGATTTACTTCTATAACAATAACTGTTATCGCAATTGCAATAATAGTTAAATTTAAAATTATTAAAGCTCATTTAATAAAATTATCTAAAATAGAAGAATATTTTGCTTCTTTTGCTAATTTTCTTTTTTTGCTTTCTACATATTCAAGCAATTGAATATTAATATTTTTCATTTTTCCTCCGACGGCACATATTATACTTTATTTTTTAAAAATAAAATAGTAAAATATATATGAGTTTTAAACTCAAATTAGGAGAAATTTTTTATAAATATGGATCAATTTATCAAAACAGTGAGTAACCAATCCCTATGGGGAGCAATAATTGCTTCTATCGGGATTATTACAATAGGTTACTTATTCGCAAAATTTAAAATTTTAAAACAAGAAGGTAAAGGAATTATAAATCAAATTGTTTTATTAATTGCTTTACCTGCTCTTGCACTAAACGGTTTTATGAAAACCATTACAATTAAAAGTTTAATTGAACAAGCTGTAATTCTTGGAGTCGCTTTTGCTTTTTACATAGTGCTGTGTATCATAGCACTAGTTTGAGTTAAATTTGTAAAAGTTCCCAAATTATCCAAATCTAAAGTTGTCAAAACTTTAGGTGGCGAAAATGTTACAGAATCAAGAGCTTTAGTTATTTGAATGATGTTAATTTTTGGTTCAACAACATTCTTTGGACTACCTATTATTCAAGCAGTTTATGACAAAAATGGGGTTTTAGCAGCTAACATCTGAAACATTCCATACAGAATTTTCCTTTATTCTCTATGTTTTATGTTGATGTCTGGTCTTAAATTCAATAAAGCAAACTTTTCAAAATCAATTAAAACCGCTTTATTAAATCCAATTGTTATCGCTACATTTATTGGTTTAATTTTATGATTAAGTCAATTAATTCCTGGTGGTACTTGAAATGTAGTAGATAAAAACGGTAACAAAACAGGAGTTATACTAGGGTGATTTGAATTAAGTAAAACTCTTCCTGCGTTACACAAAATAATTCAAACTCTTTCTGGTTTAGCTTCACCATTAATTTGAATAACAATTGGTATGACTATTGCTACAGTTCCTTTGAAAAACGCAATACAAGATATATGAGTTTGAATATTTGTAGCAATTAAATTAATAGCAATACCATCACTAGTTCTATTAATAATGTTACCTTTAAAATATACAGGAGTAGTTACTAGTCATGTTGCAAGTTCAATGGTTATTTTTGCTGCAGTTCCACCTTCAACAGTTGTTATTGCTTATTCAATGAAATATAAAATGCATGAAACTTATTCAGCACAATGTTCTGCTTTAGCAACTCTTTGTGCTATTGTAATGATGCCTGTTTGAATAGTTGTTTTAGGATTGGTATTTTAATGGCAAATATAAAAGTTATTTGTTTTGGAGTAAGAGAAGTGGAAAAAGAAATTTTCCACAAATTCAATAAATACAATTATGAATTAGAACTTCGTTCTGACTCATTAAATGAAAATACTGTTGATAGTGTTAAAGGTTTTGATGCAGTTATCACAAGAGCAAGCGATAAAGTTAATGCTGCTGTTGTAGAAAAAATTCATTCTTTTGGTATTAAATACATTTTAGCTAGAATTGTGGGTACAGATCATATGGATTTAGAGAAAATGAAAGAACTAGGAATCAAATCAGCAAGAGTTCCTTCATATTCTCCAACAGCTATTTCAGAATTAGCATTTTCACTTGGTGTAATGTTAAATAGAAAAAGTCTTCACTTTGCTCACAAAGGTTATAATAAAGATTTTACCGTTGATCCTTTTGGTTTTGCAAGAGAATTTAAAAACACAACAGTAGGAATTATTGGAACAGGAAAAATCGGATATTGAACTGCTCACTTTTTTAAATCAATAGGTGCAAAAGTTTTAGGATTTGATCCTTTTCCAAATGACAAGGCAAAAGAAGTACTGGAATACACCAATTTAGATGACCTATTAGCAAAATCAAATATTATTTCATTTCACATCCCTTATATTAAAGGCCAAAATGATAAAATGATAAATAAAGATTTTATTTCCAAAATGAAAGATAATGCTATTTTAATAAATACGGCTCGTGGTCAAATTCAAGATGAAAATGCTTTATTATGAGCTTTAGAAACTAACAAATTAAGTGCTATTGCTGCAGATGTATTTAACAACGAAGGTGAAATTTTCTTTAAAAAACACCAAAAAGAACTTCCAAATGAAACAGTTCAAAAATTAATGACTTATTATCCAAGATTTGTTGCAACTCCACACATAGGTTCATATACAGATGAAGCAGTTGCAAATATGGTTGAACAATCTTTTGATAACTTAAATGAATTTTTAACTACCGGAGATTGTAAAAATAAAGTTTACTAAAAACAAAAAGTTAACAATTATTTGTTAACTTTTTTTATTCTTTACTTATAAATAACCTTATTATCCTATACATAAGTCATAAATTATCTAAATATTTTGTTTCTTTTAGATAAAGATTTTCTTTTAAATTAGAAGGTAATATTAGCTGTGATTTTGCTTTCATTATTTCTTGATCAGAAATTCAAGCGTCTTCTGAAACAAAATCTATTAAATTAATTTTGTCTACCATTTTTTTATAATTATTTTTGTTTAAATATAAAGAATTAATGAGTAAACAAAGTAAAATATAAAATTTTAAGGTTTTAAAATTATTAATTTTTTGAATATCTATTTTATCAACAAAAAGTTCTTGTGTATTTGCCAAAACTATTTCAATATCTTTATATTTATAAATTTTATCTCGTTCTATTTCTATACAAAAATCCTTTATTTTTGCTTTTAAATCATAATTTTTATCATCAGAAATTAAAGTAATACTTTTTATTATAAAAAAATCATCAAAATATAATTCTAAACCTTTTTCTCCTATAAAAATTACTTTATCAAAATCTAAATTAGATTCTATGAAATTTAGATTTTTTCTGTTTTTAATAAATTTAAATCCATTAATTACTGAACCAATTCTTAAAGAAAATAAATTTATTAATAATATTAAAGCAAAACAAATTAAATTACTTCTATTTTCATAATAAAAATATAATAGTCCAAAAATCATAACTCTTCTTAATGCTGCAAATAAAAAGAATATAGAAAATATAAAGCAAAAAACAATAATATATATAATCACTTCTTTATGTGGTGCTTCATTAATTTTGATTAAATAAAATATAGATAAAAATAAGGTTAAAATGAAAATAAAAGAATCTATAAAGGTAAAGAAAAATAATTTAAATCTCGAACTTAAATAAGTTAATTTTTCAACTTCATTTTTTAAACTAAAGAAGTTTGTCTTCATAATTTCCCCTCAATCTTTTTCAATTAAAATTCATTATAAAAAACATTTTTATTTTATTTTTATAGTCATTATAATCTATTTCTTTATTTTTTAAAATCTGTATTTTAATGGTTAAAATTAAAATGTATTTTATTAATATTCATAATATAAAAGGAAAAAATAAAATTGGTAACAAATAAAAAAGAAGTGAAGCAATTACACTACTTGCAGCTAACTTATTGTAAATCTCAGTTCTAAAAATTAAATCAATTATCAGTAAAATTAAAGGAAATATAAGGATTAAAAAATTAAAAGTTAAAAAGAATATAAGTCTAAAAAATGAATAATCATTATTTATTCATTTTAGTATTTTTTTAATTTCTTTATTTTCCATCATTTATTCTATTTTTATAAATTTCAGAGTAAGCATTTCTGGCTGTGTAATATTTAAAATCAAAAAGTGCTTTTTGCATATTCGACATCATTGTTTTTAAATCTAAATAACCTTTAAAAAAAGAAATAAAACTATTTTTTCCTAGTTCATTTTCTATTTCTTTCATTGTTTCTTCCATTATTTTTATATTAGGTATCACTTCTTGATATAAAGTTTCTATTAAATATCTGGATAAAGAAATAAATTTATCTGGAAGTATTCCTACTTGCAAAATTAATTGACTACTTAAAAGAGATAAACTACTAAGCAAAAATGATGAAGCTTTTAAAATTGTTGAAAGTGGTGTTTCGTTATCTAAAACATCCGCCGGATAACCTATAACTTCTGAAAAAGTTTCTAAATTACTTGAAATTTCTTTTTTTGTTTCGGTTAAAATATGATCTGATAAAATTTTTTCATAAAAAATGGTAACTTCTTTTAAAAGTTTTATTAAACTTTTTCCGTCTTTAAATTTTTGCAAATATTCTCATTTATTTTCATTCAAAAAGTCCATAATCCTATCTCATCCTGCATCAATATTTTTTCCTAATTTCGGATCTCACGGTTTATCATATAATAATTCCATAACAGGAATTACAGCTCTACTTTCTATTTTTATCGGTAAATCTATAATCATAATATTCCTTCTTTCCCTTCATTTTAAAATGAAGTTACATAATATATATAATTAAATTATAATACTTAAATAAAAGTGTACTATTTAAAAAAGCAAAAAATTATATTTTTTTATTTTTTTATTTCAAAATTCCTTTTTTTCATAATATATGTAAATATATTATATCACTTTTAAAAAAAGAAAAATACCTTTTTATATAGGTATTCTCTCTATAAAATTAATTTTTGTTTTTTGAAAAATACAAATTTAGTGTGTATCAAAGTGTTATTTTATAAAAATCTTTTTCTCTTCTATTTATATAGTTTTTATCTTTAAAAATATATGTACTGTTTCCAAATAAATAAATAACAAAACAAGAAAAATAAATATTAATTAAGGAATTAAATAATTCAGCATCAGTCATTTTTTCTTTTTTAATTAACTCAATTTGTTTATTTAATCTTTTTATTATAAAATCTTTTCTACTTTTGTTTTTTCTATAAAAAGTTAAGTTTTTGTATTTTTCTAAGTCTTTATTTTGTTCTCAAAAATTAATTAATTCTTGGATTGGATTTTCTGTTTTTTCTTTGCTTTTTGTTTTTCTAGAAAGTTTTATCTTATAAATAACAAAAATTAATATGAAGTAAATTATGAACAAAATACTAAAAATAATCGATAAGATTCAATATACATTATTGCTTTCTTGATTGTAAGATTCAATTGTAGACATTACTATAAAAAATATAAAAAAGGAAATATTAATAATGATTTCTCAAATATCTATAAATTCAATCAAACTATTTGTATTTTTTGTATTTTTTTGCGCTTTTCAAATTCTTTTGTCTATTTTTTCTAAAAAAGTTTTTTGTTTATAAGACACAAAGAAAAACAATGAATTTAATAATGAAAAAAGCATAAATGCTAATAATATTAATAAAAATGATTTCATGATTAAAACAATAGAGATAAAATTGATGTTATTGATAATACAGCATTAAAAGCCGCAGGAAATCAGTATGTTGATGCAGAAATAGTTGCACCGCTAGCAATTAAAATTGGTTTTAATATATTAGAAATGCTATGTCCTAAAGTATAAATAGATGATAATGAATAAGTAGCTTTTTTAATATTAGCCATTTCTTCTTCGTATTTAACTAACGCTAATTTTATTCCTGCCACAATAGAAGCAGAAGCAGTTGCTCCAACAGAACCAGCTATTGCTATTGGTAAGGCTCCAACAAAACCGAAAGAAGCAAGAGCAAAACTTAAAGCGGAAGTTCCGGCTAACACACCAGTAAAAATAGATAATGTTTTTTTAGCAGTTTTTAATTTTTCTATTAATTCTAATAATTTTTCTTTTTCTTCTCTTAATTTTATATTTTCTGCATAATTTTTATAAAAATCATAGTCTGTTTGTGTATAACTTTTTATTTCTTTTAATTTTAATATTTTAAATAAAGTTTCTCTATCTCCAGCTAAAATTAAATTTGTTATTGTCAATAATTCTTCTTTATTTTTGCTGTGTAAATCATTATCTAGATTAGTGTGAGTGAGTCTTGAAATAAAATCAATATGTTCTTCAAGTTCTTCTAGTGTTAATGGTTGTGCTTCTAAATTTCTAAATAATTTATTAGCATGTTCTAAATATTCTTCTAAAGAAGGTTCTACTTCTTTAGACAAATCTTCTTCTTCTAATAATTTAATATTTTTTTCTATTCTTATTTCATCTTTTATTAAAAATTTGTATCTATAACTATAAACTTTATGATTTTTTTCTCTATTCTATTCATTTCTCTCCTTAAAAGAATAAATTTTATTTAGTTTCTTTTTTCATTATTTTTTTAAAGAAAGTTCAATCTTGTTGTTCTTGGAAAACTTCTCTTGGTTTTCTAAATTTAATTTTAGGATTTTTGTTTTTTTCATTAAAATTACCAAACTCTATAGAAGATAACAATACATAAATAAAATATGCTAAATAAGTAAGTAAAGGAACTAAAACTGATAAAGTTACTATATTTAAAGGTCATCTTGTTAGTTTTCCCAAAGTCCCTATTCCAGTTCTACCAAGGTATAACCAATTAGGATCTAATGCTATTTTTAATTTAGGGTTGTCTATTTTTTGTAAAATTTCATACATTATTCAAGAAACAAAAAATATTACTATTCCTAAAATTAACATCATTACAAGTCCTTGTGTTATTACCGTAATGTTTATTTTTGCTTTTTCACCATATGCAATATGTGTTAGAACTGGGATAAAAATTACAAATCCATGAGTTAATATAAAATCTCAGTAAGCATAAGTGTCATATCCAGAGTCAAACCCTGCTCTTTCATATTCTATTGTCCCTGGTTGGAAAGAATTATAAATTCTGTCTTGATTAATAAATTCAGGAACAGGTCCTAAATTTACAAATAAAAATCCTACTATTCCACCTAAAAAAGCTAATATACTAATATATTTAATATTGTGTGCCTTTTTGAAAAGGAAAATAAATCCAAAATAAACTATATAAAATCTACATAAATGTAAAGGAATTAATTCTCATTTTCAAGGATAATCGCGAACCAAAAATAAAATTATTCTAAAAATATTAAATATTATTACAAAAGCACCTATCACCATAAATAATTGATCTTTGTTTAAATTTTTTAAATATTTTTTATCTGGGTTTGAATTAAAATGGTTATATATTTTTGATTTATAAATTCAAACAAAAGTAGTTGCTAAAAGAATTAATGCAAAAATTGAATAAAATAAAATCTTAGACTCTGCAAATGTAACTACATTTCTTCTTCAATTAAAAAAATCTAAAAATTGCATTTTTTCTCCTTTCAAATTTTTGTATATAAATTATAATACTATTTTTTGTTTTTAAAATCAAATATTAATATATAATATAAATGCCATTAAAACAAAAACCTTGTAACCTGGTCAGGACAGAAATGTAGCAGCCACATCGAGAAGTGTTGTGTTTAGTGGTTTTTTTATTTTACTTAAAAATCTTTTTCAGTAAAGAAAACTTTTTGTTATTAAAAGGTTTTTTTACCAAACTTAAAGGTTTAAATACAAATTTATTTATAAAAAAAGATTTTTGATGGCTAAAAGATTTAAAACCGCTATATCCCCTGTATTTCCCTAGTCCTGAATTTCCAATGCCACCAAAAGGTAAATATGAATTTGCCACATGTTCTGTTGTGTTATTTATAATGATTGCTCCTGCTTGTAATTTTTTTATTTTATTAATAATTGATTTTTGTTTACTAAAAAGATAAAGAGCAAGTGGTTTTTGTTGTCTTTTAACAATATCAATTGCTTCTTCAATAGTTTCAAAAGAAATAACAGGCAAAATTGGTCCAAAAATTTCTTCTTGCATTATCGTATCATTTAATGATGCTTTGTAAATAAAAGGTTCGATTATTTTCATTTCATGATTAATTTTTAACTCAGTTGAGTTAACTAATTTCAATAGTCTATTATAATGTTTTTCACTAATGATTTTAGGTTCATTTTTGAGGTTGTTTTTTAGTTGATTTTGTACATATTCTCTGTATTTTTGTATAAATTCATCTTCTATTTTTTTATCTATTAAAACATAATCATGAGTTGTGCATGTTTGCCCTGAATTTAATGATTTACCATAATAAATTTTTTCAACAACTTTATCTAAATTTACATCAGAACAAATTATAGTTGGTGATTTACCACCTAACTCTAAAATGGTTGGAGTCAAAAATTTGGAAGTTTTTTCTAAAACAATTTTTCCTACATTTGTTGATCCAGTAAAGAATACTAGATCAAACTTTTGATCTAAAAGAAAATTAGATGTTTCTAAAGAAGAATTAGCACAATAAATGATTTTATGATCAAAATTTTCATTAAAAAATTTCATTAATCATTTAGATGAATATTCTGAAAATTCAGAAGGTTTTAATATTACCCTATTTCCTGCACCAATAGCATTTATAATAGGTATAATAGAAAGCATAATCGGATAATTTCAAGGGCTAATAATCAAAGTTTGTCCATATGCTTCATATTTATAACTTGATTTAGATGGAAATAAATAAAAAGGTGTTTTTACTTTTTTAGAACAACGAGAGGTAGTGTAAGATATTTTGTGTAAATTTCTCTTGCTTACTTTTTAGTAAGAGAT
>NZ_JBTGVD010000008.1:0-33156 GCF_054343395.1 Mycoplasma sp. CB776 | reverse complement strand
ATTGAGAAATTTTTACACAAAATTTATTACACTTCCGGTTATTTTTCTTCACTTTTGTCTTCGTTTTTATCTTTAATTTTTCCAAATTCGCCTTTTATATGACAAGATCTGCATCTTGCTTCATATTCTTCAGTGTCCCCTAAAAGTTTTACATTTTTACTATTAATTTTTCTAAAACTTGTAGATGCTGCATTTTTACACTTTACACATACTGCCTGCAATTTTGTAACATTTTCAGCCATTGAAAGTAATGCTGGAACAATACTAAAAGGTCTTCTTAAATAATCCATATCCAAACCGCTTACTATTACTCTTACACCATCATCAGCTAAATCACTAAGTAAATTAAGAACATCTTTACCAAAAAAGTGAACTTCGTCAATAGCGATTGCTTTATAATTTTTTTTATTAAATAACTCTTTTATTTCTTCGGCTGTAGAAGCATTAAAAGTTGATATTTTTGCTCCTGATCTAGAAATTATTTCATCTTCTGCAAACCTATTATCAAAGTGTGGTTTAACTACTAAAGTTTTAATATTTGCATATTCTAAAATTCTAATCCTTTTTAACAATTCTTCGCTTTTTCCAGAAAACATAGGACCGGTAATAACTTCAATCATTCCTTCAGAAAATTTTTTGTACATCATTCATACTCCTTTGCGTGTGTATTAATTATTATAATTATAAAAAGCAAAAAAATGAAAAATTTTTTATTTTTTTATTTTTAATTTATATTACATTAAAATTTGGTAAAATTTTTATATTAATTTAATTAATATAAATTAAATAGCAAACTAAAGAGGTAAATATGTCAAAAGAAAAACTTTCTAAAAAACTTGCAAGATTAAATTCCAAAAGCGAGAAAAAACAAAAAAAAGAAAGAACACCAGAACAAATTAAAAAAAGAAAAATCCTTAATGGAGTTTTATTTGCATCAGCTGCTTTGGTAGTTTCTGGATTAGCTATAGGAATTCCTTTAGGTATCACTAATGCACAACCTACAAAAATTGCAGCTAGAGCAGATTCAGATATTTTAGTAAGTATATCTACACCAAACGGTCCTAAAAACTTAAATCTTCAAGATATTATCAACGCAACCCAAACAGATTCAGTTATTAATAAAGAACAATTTGATGAAGCACAAAAAGTTTTAATTAATTATCTTTATGAAGAAGAATATGAGGCTTCTCAATTATTCAAAAAAGCATGAGATAAATCTTATGTAGCAGGTAAAACAAGTGCAAACGATAGATTTAATCCTAATTTTAAAAGCTATGATGATTTAAAACAATCACAACAAAAATTCCTTGAAGACGAAAGAAGAAGATATCAAAGAACTTATGGTTTCCAAAATTGAGAATCTGAATTTAATAAATATATTTCTACAGATCCAAAATTTGGTGGAGCAGTCAATTTTGATAAAGCAGTTGAATATTTAACATATAAAGAAGCAGAAAAAAAAGCTTTTGCAAGATTTACTCCAGAGTTTTCAACAACATACTTATATAAAGATGTTAAAAATAGAGTATTAAGTGAAGATATTAAAGATAAAAATGGAAATATTGTTTATAAAAAAGGTGATAGATTATTTAAAGATATTATCATTTTAGAAGATGATGCTGACAAAGGTTCAAACGTTGTAAATGGATTTATTCCAAATATCGAAAGAGAAAGTGATAAATCTAAAACAGAATCTGAAAAAGAAAAAATTAAAGATGAATATAAAGTTTCTGCATTTTTAACAAATTCTTATGTTAAAGAGTATATGAATGCAAATAATGTAATTAATAAATTTTATTTTAACAATAATGCTTTATTAAAAGATAAATTTTCATTCTTTGATGTTTCTCAATTAGTTATTCATGCTAATCAAAATTCTTCAAATGCACAAGATGCATGAACAATTGCTAAAGCTGATTTAAAAGAATTATTAAGATATTCAGTAACCCAAATAAATTCTAATGATTTAACCACACAAGAAGTAAAAACTACACTAAGTTTAATTGAAAACTTCAAAGGAAATACTGCTACTTCAGATGAGAATCAAAAATCTACTGATAGAATTTTACTTAACACAATTAATTCATCAGTTAATAAAACAAATGCACAAAATTTAGGACAATTACCTTTAAGAAATTTAAGTCAAATTTTTGATAGTGAAGATTCTTCTTATGGCATTACATTTTTAGATAATGTATTTAGTGCAAAAGAAGCAACACATATTTTATCCACTACTTTATTTAGTAAAATTAAAGAAAAGTTATTTGCAAATGGACATGAAAATTTACTTCCAGATGCTTCAACTTTAACTAATAAAAAATTAACTGAAATTAATGAACTAAATAAAAAAATAGCAGATTTTATTGATAAACTAAGCGATGGAGAACTTAAAAAAGCTGGTGAAGCTTTTAAAGAAACTTTTGGAGAAACTACCGATTCAAGTTATAGAATTCACACAATTTATAAATTAACTGAAAACAGTTCAATTATTTATTCAAGTAAAGGATTGAATATTATTTTAAAAAATTCAATAAACACTTTTGATAAATTACAAGAAATTCTTAAAAAAGAATTACAATTAAATGCTAATAATCAAATTAACTCTTCAATAACTAACAGACTTAAAATAAATGACTTATTTAATGAATTAAAAAACGAAAGTTTTGTTTTAAAAGACACAATATCTGATGAAAAATTTAAAACTAAATTATTGACAGATGTAAAAAGTAATAAGTCTGAAGAAGAAAAAACCAATTATATTAAGTCTTTAGAAAAAAATATTGATAATAAAATAATTTCTTATTCTAATGATTTAATTTTAAAAATAAATACTAAAATTGAAACTTATTTAACAGAAATTAAAAAATACAATTTAAATGCTGATTTTAATTTTGACAACACTAAAAACTACTGAACAATTACAGGAAAAACAGAAAAATCAGATGTAGACACTATTTATGATGCTTTACAAAAACATTTTGGAATTATTAAAAATAAATAAAGGAGAATGAAATGAAAAAAATTAAATATTCATTATTAACAAGTGTTATAGCGGGAATTATTCCGTTATCTGTTGTTTCTTGTTCTCCTGTTGAAGTAGAAAGTTCAGAAAAAATAATTCAAGATGAGAAATTAAAAAAAGAAGTAGTTAAAAGATTTATTGAAACCAAATATATCGAAACCATTTTAACTGATAAATGATTTAAAAATCAAAACTTAGATCAAGAATTTAAAAACAAAAATAGCGAATTTTATGCATTAGTTAAAAAAGCATTTAATTTTTACCAAAAACAAGAGTTGAAAAAAGACAGCACCTTTACAGTAAAATTTATAAATGATTTAAATTCTAATAATTTTTTAACTACAGAAGAATTAAAAGAATTATATACAGAGGTAGGACCAAATAAATTATTTACAGAAAAAGGATTTGAAATTTTATTTAACAACAATAATTCAGATTTAAAAAACAATATTTTAAAAATGGTTTTAGTTTTTAAATTCTTAACTAGTTCTGAATCTAAAGATATTATTGAATCCAATAAATATAAAACAAATTCAGCGGAAAAAAACACAAATTATAATCAAAGATTAGCATATCAAAATACTAATCCAGAAACCAAAGATTTCTTTTTAAAAACACTTTTATTAGAAAAACAACCTGCTCAAATTTGAAAATATGAGTCTACTGATTCAGATGACTTAGCCACTTATAATTTATTAGAAATTAAAGATGAAAATTCTTTTAACTCTTTAGTAGATGAAAGATTTAAAAATTCCAAAAACACCAATAAAATACAGGATTTTGAGTTATTAAATGTGAATGATGATATTGATTTAAAACAATTATTATCATATCAAGGAATTCTCTACAATCAAGGTTCTAACCCTAAAGGAAGTTTTAATTATGATGTTTATACTTTGAAAAGAGAGACAAATATAAAGAGCGGATTTGTGGATGAAAATTCTAGAATTATATATTCTAAAAATGATTTAGCAGCTGCAGAAAGTTGAAAAGGTAAAAAAGAATTACCTATCAAACTAAAAGACTCTTTTGACAAGACAAAAACAAAATATCAATTAACTAAAGAAGATATTGAAGTTGTTAAAGCAGCAGAACATAGTGATGTTACTTATACTGTTGAAAAAATTATGCCTTTTGAATCAGATAGCATCCAAAAAAGAGCAACAGTAATTATCAAGATGGTATTGACTACAAACAAAGACCAACAACACCCTTCTGCAAGAACTTATGCAGTAGATGTAACTTGAGATTCAAGCACACCTTCTTACTCTCCTAATATTTCTGATGCAGGTAGAGTACTTAGTGATTATCCTTCTTCTGTAAAAGCTATAAGTAGTGATTTAACCAAAATATCAGCTTCTTATGTAAATAAAATTGTGCCTTTATTTGATGAAAACAAAGCAACAACAAAAGACAATGTAACAACATATAAAACTTATTTCTCTTTAGATCACACACCTTGAAATACAGTAGAACAAAAGGAAATATTGGCATTTTCATTATATTTAGCAGACAAAAACACTCTATATGAAGAGATTAAAAAATTCTATGAAGATGCTGGTTACAAAATTGAATATAAAGATTCAATTTTAGACCCAGAATCAAATAATAAAAATACAACTAAAAAATAGAGATGTAAAATGGAACAATTATTTTTAAAAATTATAAATAGAGAAATACCAGCAAATATCATTTATGAAGATGAAAGAGTTATAGCTTTTCTTGATATAAAACCAGTTACAAAAGGACATTTTTTAGTAGTTCCTAAAATTTATTCTAGAAATTTATTTTCTATTGAAAATAGTGACTTAGAATATTTAATTGTAAAGGCAAAAGAACTTGCAATTGAACAAACTCAAAAATTAAATGTAAAAGGTTTTAAACTACTTGTAAACAACGAAAAAGAAGCAGGTCAAGAAGTTTTTCATACTCATATTCACATAATACCAAGTGAAAAATAAAAAAATCTCTTCTTTATTTTAAGAAGAGATTTTTATGGTCTATTTGATATGGTGCCAACAACAGGAATCGAACCTGCGACCCCATCCTTACCATGGATGCGCTCTACCTACTGAGCTATGATGGCTTTTCTATAATATTATAAACTAATTTAACAAAAATAGGAGTAAATTATGATGAGATTTTTTGCACAAAAAAAAGAAAATAATTATTTTATATTATCCAATGAAACTCTCCATCACATAAAGGTAGCTAGAATAAAAAACGAAAAAATAATTTGTATATATGAAGAAAAATTCTATATTTGTCATTTAGAAGGTGATTTAGCGATAATTGAGCAAGAACTTAAAGAAAATCACGAATTTAATGAACCTGTTATCATAGCAAGTGCAATAATTAATATCAAGCGTTTTGAGTGATTAATTCAAAAGGCTACAGAACTAGGTGCAAGTGATTTTTATCCAATTTTTAGTGAAAATGTTGAGCAAAAATTAGGCAACGACATTGACAAAAAAATTGAAAGATGACAAGAAATTGCCAAAAGTTCCACGCAACAAAGTTTCCGAAATAAAGTTATGAAAATACATTATCCCATTAACTTTAAAGAAATTTTAAACTTAAATATAAAAAATAAATATATAGCATATGAAAAAGTTGAAACTTCTGATAAAAATATTCTTTTTCCTCAAAATTCTTTATTTTTAATAGGTCCAGAAGGCGGTTTTAGTCAACAAGAAGTGGACTTAGCTTTAAAAAACAACTTTAAAGCAATAAGTTTAGGAAAAAGAATATTAAGAGCAGAAACCGCTCCTTTGTTTATTTTATCTAGAATAGAAGAAAATTAATTTTTTATAAAATAAAAAATAAATTTAAAGTAAAATTCAATTATGAGAATAATAAAAGCAACGTTAAATGATGAAGGTAGAAGATTATATAAATTTATAATTAAATATTTTAACAAGGTTCCTTTATCTAAAATAGAAAAACTTTTTCGCTTAAAAGATATAAAAATTAATGGCAAAAGAAGCAATGATAAAAAATATATTATTAGGGTTAATGATGAAATCCAAGTTTATGGACTAAATGAAGAAAAAATAAATCAAGAATTTACAACCACAAATAACAGTAAAGAAAAAAACTTTTCTATAATATTTGAAGACAAAAATATTTTAATAGTAAATAAAGAAGAAAATATAGCTATTCATAGTGAAGATAATTGTTTAGATTTACAAATTTTAAAGTATTTAAATTTTAAACAAAAAGATTCTTTTATTCCATCTCACATAGGTAGAATAGATAAAAAAACTTCAGGAATAGTAATATATGCAAAAAATTATAAAGCACTTGTCGAATTAAAAGAAAAACAAAAGAAATTTGAAAAAATTTATATCTTTAAATCTGATATAAAAATAGACAATAAATTCACTTCTTCACTTTTTCTTGAAAAAGATGAAACTAAGCAAAAAATGAAAGTAGTAAAAAACTCAAATATATTAGCTATAACAGAATTTTTTAGTGAAAATTCTAAAAAATATGCAAGATTAATAACAGGAAAAAAACATCAAATTAGAGTGACTTTATCACATTTAGGTTTTCCGATTTATGGCGATACAAAGTATGGTGGTAAAAAAAATTTTAGAGTTTTTTTACATTCACATAGAATCAAATTTAAAGATTTAAGTGGAGATTTATCTTATTTAAATGATAAAGAATTTATAAGTTATCCAAAATGATAGTAAGGAGAAAAATGAAAAGAGAAGAAATAATTGAATTAGCTAAAATATTAAAACTTATTCCAAATGATGAAGTTATTTTATCATTAGAAAAAGAACTTGATGAAATTTATAAAATGTTAAACGAATTTAAACAGATAGATGTTGGTAATGTTAAACCACTAGTTAGATTAACAAAAATTAAAGATTTTAGTTTAGTTAGAGAAGATGAAGTGCTTGAATATACAGAAAATAAAGGGATTTTATTAAAAAACGCACCTGCAAAAAACAAAAATTTTGTGCAATTAGAAAGGGTTATAAATGATAAAAAATAAAGGAAATTTTTTACTAGCTCACAAAGAGTTACATAAAGACACAAATAATGCAGTTTCTTTTCTTTTTCCAGAACAAGAAATTATAGAAAACAAAGCACTTAGCGGTTGTGTTTTTACTATTAAAGATGTTTTTGCTACAAAAACAGCTAAAACACAAGCGTCTTCTAGATTACTTGAAAATTTTTACCCTTCTTATAATGCTACTGTTGTGCAAAAATTACTTGATAATGGAGCAATACCTGTAGCAAAGGTTCATAATGATGAGTTAGCTCTTGGTGGAGAAGGTATTTATTCTTATTGAGGAATTATTTCTCACCCTTTAGATAACAAAAGAAAAATAGGTGGTTCTTCTTCCGGTTCTGCAGCTACATTGACAAATAACGTTTCCTTTGCTTTAGCTTCAGATACAGGAGATTCTGTAAGACTTCCTGCATCATATATAGGAAAAGTAGGATTTAAACCAAGTTATGGAGCAGTTTCAAGATTTGGTATGTTTGCATATGCTTCCTCTTTAGATACAGTTTCATGATTTGCTCATAATGTTAATGATGTTATAGAAGTTGCTAAAGTTGCTTATGGAAAAGATTATAATGATATGACTTCCGAAAACATTTTAATTAATAATGTTATAAAAACAAAACCAGATAAAATTGGATATTTTAACATTCCTAAAAATTTGCTAAGCGAATCTGTTTATGAAAAATATTTTTCTTTTATAAAGGAAATTTCCACAAATGTGGAAATTGAATCAATTGAACCTAATGCTGATTTATTAAAAGCAATTAAACCAGTATATGACATTATTTCCTATTCTGAAGCAAGTTCCAATTTAGCTAATTTAAATGGAATAGCATTTGGGCAAAGAGAAAAAGGTAAAGACTGAAGCGAAATAATGACTAATACCCGTTCAAAAGGTTTTGGAAAAATGGTACAAAGAAGATTAATATTAGGTTCTTATTTCCTTGAAAAAGAAAATCAAGACGAATTATTTCTAAAGGCACAAAAAATTAGAAGATTGATAAAAAATTATTTAGATGAATTATATGATAAATATGACATAGTTATTTATCCAGCAGCACCTGATGTTGCCCCTTATTTTGAAAACGCAGAAAAAAGAAGTTATATGGATTATATTTTAACAGGTTCTAATTTAGCTGGTTCTCCATCTATAACAATGAAATTAGGTGTGGACAAAAATAATAAATTGCCTTTTAATCTAGCAATAGATTCTAAAATGCAAAATGATGAAAAATTATTGAGTTATGCACTTTGAATTGAAGAAAAATTAAAGGAGAAAACTAATGAATAATTATGAAGTGGTTATAGGTATTGAAATACATTTGGAATTAAACACTAAAACTAAAATGTTTTCAGCAGCTAAAAATTCATTTAATGAAGAAAATAATAAAAATATTAGTCTAGTTGACTTAGCTTATCCCGGGACATTGCCTTTATTAAATAAAGAAGCTGTTATAAAAGCTATAAAATTAGCAAAAGCATTAAAAATGAATATTGATAATGAATTACATTTTGATAGAAAAAATTATTTTTATCCAGATTTACCAAAAGGTTTTCAAATCACACAACAATTTAGACCTATAGGGAAAAATGGAAAAGTTTCTTTTAAAATTAATAATGAAGTTAATGAAATTTCAATAGAAAGAATACATTTAGAAGAGGATACAGCAAAACAATTACATACTGAACAAGGAACTTTTTTAGACTATAATAGAGCAGGTATTCCGTTAATAGAAATTGTTACAAACCCTGTTATTAAAAATGCAAATCAAGCTGCAAAATACATTGAAACAATTGCTAAAATAGCAAAATTTTTAGGAATATCAGATGCAAAGTTAGAAGAAGGTTCACTAAGAGCAGATATTAATTTATCTTTAAACAAACCAGGAGAAGGTTTTGGTACCAAAGTAGAAATTAAAAATATTAATTCAGTTTCTAATGTGAAAAAAGCGATAGAATTGGAAATTGCAACTCAAACTTTAAAATTAAATAATAACGAAAAAATCATTCAACAAACTAAACGTTTTGATGATGTTTTACAACAAAATATAGTAATGAGAGAAAAAACTGGAGCAGTTGATTATAGATATTATCCTGAACCAAATATTCCTGTTATTCAATTAAAAGAAGAATTGATTGATTCAATTAAATTAGACAAACTACATTGAGAATGAGAAGAAGAATTATTAAACCAATCAGTTTCTAATATTTATGTAGAACAGTTATTAAATAATTTTGATTGATTACAATTTTTTAATAAAATAAATTTTGACAATAAAGATAAATTATCTAAATTCTTTTTTTCTGAAATTGTTCCAATTATAAAGGAAAAAAGCATTGATTGGTTAAATATAACCCCAAATGATATAGTTGAAATTTTAACTTTAGAAAAAAACAATTCTATTTCATCCAAACAAGCAAAAGAAATTGTTTTTTATAAAGAAAAAGAAAATTTAAGTATTAATGAAATTATTAAAAAATACAATTTGGTTCAAATAGAAAACAATGATTTAATTCAGGAAATTTTAAATAATTTAATTTCAGAAAATGAACAATTATTAAATGATTATGAAAATAGACCAGAAAGAGTTATTAAATTCTTTTTAGGACAAATAATGAAACAAACTAAAGGGCAGGCAAATCCTCAAAAAGCTAATGAATTAACAATTAAAACAATCGAAGAAAAAATTAAAAAATAATTGAAAGAAGTAAAAGAGAAATGAACAAAAAAAAGAAAAAATTATTGTTAGCATTGTTATTGCTAACTGGGGTTGTTGGTGTAGGTTCTGCAGTTATTGGTACAACTTATGCTTTAACTAGAAACAAAAAAACAAATTCAAATGAAAACACAGAAGAAAATCTAGAAGATTACAAAAAATCTAGTAAATCAAAAATTGAAAATTATTCTAATTTAAATGACCAAACTAAAAATGGTTTAGTTGCTTTTATAAATTCATTAAATTCAAAAGAAGAAATTAATAATATTTTAGATCTTTCTTTACAATATAATTCTATTGTTAATAAAATAATAAGCAATGTTTTAAATGCTCAAACAGTTAAAGAAACAAAGAAATATACAGAAGCAAATAATAAAGAAGAGTTTGATAAGTTTTTATCAGAAACAGAAAAATTTTTAAAAAACAACAAGTTAGTTTCTGATGTTGAACAAATTAAAACACTAGATTTTTTAAATAAAATAAATTCTACTTTAGTTAATTTAAAAGATTCAGAGAAGAAATTAAATGGTTCAGATGAACAAAATGAAGAACCTGTAAAAGAAGATGAAACTTTTAAAGAAGATGTAGAAAGAAAACTTGAAATTAATTTTAATCCAAATATAGAAACTTATGATTTAAAAAAATTCTTATATAGTGCATCTATCAATAAAGAAAATCAAAATATTTATTTATCACATAACGATATAGAAAATGTGAATTTAACTTTAGAAGAAGTCAAAATAGATTCTACTAATGTTAATAATTTAAATTTAGTTTATCTTGCAAAAAGTACTACTGATTCTACTAAATTTGCAAAAGTTACTAAAACAATTACTTTTAGTAATGATTTAAATTCTAAAATTAATACAATTAAAATTAGTAATTTAGATGAGATTTTTAATTTTAGTTATGATCAGTTTTTAGATTTATATAAATCTGATTTAACAAATAATTTTGAAAAAATAAAGGAAATTTTTGTTTCTAAACAAAAAATAGTAAATAATTTTTTTAAATATAAAATAGAAGAAACAGATAATATTTTTACAGCCAATAATAAGATAGCTTTAAACATTGGTTTTTATGTAAATGATACTAAAATAAAGGAAATTCCTTTACAAACAGAAAATTCTGTACAATTAAAAAGTGACTTGTTGAAAAATATTTCAATAACTCCAAAAGAAATATTTACCAATTCTAAATTTTATAGAGAAGTTAAAAATTATTATGATTTTTCTAATTCAGAAGACATTAAAAATTATTATGCCAACATTAAACAAATAAATTTTTTTAATATGTGATTAAAAAATGATTTATTTTCTGAAGTTTTAAAAACTTTTCCTGAATATTCAAATAAAAAAATAGAAACCGCTTTAAATTCTTTAACTAATCCAACAAATGCTTCTGCTAATGCTTTAACTCAAGAAGAAATTAATAAAGTATTTGATAAAATTTATAAAGAGAATTTATTGTTTGATATACAAAAACCAGAAGGTGTAAAAGTTGAAATAATAAATTACAGCAATGATTTGAGATATGAAGTAAATGGTGATTCACTCTTTGCTACTTTTAAAATAAAAGTTACTAAAGGTGAAGAATCAACTACCTTTAATTATTATTTAAATAATTCAAAATCTGATGCTAGCGATAAAGATCTAAGAGATGAAGCAAAAATTCTTGAAATTGTAACTGAAGCTAATAAAGTTACAACTAATGGAAAAACTACTTCAACTCCTTCTGCTAATCTATTTTGAAGTAATATAGAATTTAAAAATCCAAATATAAATCACACAATGTTTAATGCTAAAGATGCTAAAGAAGCATTAGAAACATCGTATAAAATGCCAAAAATAGGCAAATATGAAATTTTTGTTAAAGAAGTTAAGGATATAGTTAATAACACAGGAAATACTAATGGTGGTCAAGCTAAAGTTTTTCTATGATATAAAAAAAATGGAATAGAAGCACCTTTACCAAAATTAAATACTACAGCATTTATTAATTCTCATTTAAAAACAATTAATTTCTTTAAACCTTTAAGTTTTAGAGATATTAAACCAATAAATGAAAATGAATGATTTACACAAAATGATTTTACTAATAAAGAAACAATTGATGAAAATGATAAAACAATTATTAATCAAATTAATAGTTCAAATTTTGATTACAGAAGAGTTGATGGAGTGATTGATAAATCACAAAATCTTCAATTTAGAGTTTTAGATCCTAAAGACATAATAGAACAAAAAGCTTTTGAAGCACTCAATTTCTTATTAAAATTTAAAAACACAAATTCAGATAGTTCTAATTCTAATGACAAGAATTTTAGTAATTTATCAAACACAGGAAGTGCAAATAAAGATGATGCAGATGTTTCAAATAAAAATTCATCTGTAAATGGTTTTTTTACTTCTCAAACATCAATTAAAAACTCAAATGATTCAGAAAATAATTTAAATTTAGTTAATATTTACAATAAATACTTTATATACTTTTACGATGTTAGAAGCACAAATGAAGGAAGTTTAACATTTAAATTAGGTTTTATAAATAAAGAAAATACTGAAAAACGTTATACAAATAATCAGGATATTACTTTAGTTAATTTAACAAATGACTATAAAGAAAACTTGTATCCAGAAATAATTTTAAACAGTATTAAATATAGCGATTTAAACATAAATACAGGAAATATACAGCAAATTAGTGCAAATGATTTCAAAAATAAAGTAAACAATCACTCAAACGATCTTTCAAATTATGTATCTTTAAAAACAAGTGAAATCAATTATAACAATTTCAAAATTAATACAAGCAATATTTCAATTGCTGAAGCTAAAAACATAGATAATAACTCTATTTATGTTAAGTTACAATATACAAATCCTAAAAATAACAACAGCATTATTAAAGGAAATGTATGATATAAAATTAAAGGTTTTGCTTCATCGGTTAATTCAAAAGAGGAATTAACTTTTGCTAAAAAAGAGTTAAAAACTGTTTTTGAATCTTCTTCAGAAATAACAAGAGAAAGAGAAGTTGAACCTTATCAAAAAGATTTATTATGATCTTTTGATAATCAAACAGAAGTTGCAAGTTGAACATTAAAAAACAAATATATAGAAAAAACCTTTTTAAGCAACAATTCTACAAATAGAAAAATTAAATTTCACTTATTTGGAAATACTTTGGTTCAAAATGATCAAAGACTAACAAATATTTCTTCTTTAGACAAAGGATACAACTTTGAGTTTAATTTTGAAGATTTAATACTTGGTAAAGAAATTTCTTTTAGACAACAAACCATTATAATCAACAAGTTAAATGGTGGAGAACATCCAAGATTTTATTTTGTTATTAAAGCTAAATATCAGCAAAATGAAGGAATAAAATTCACAGTGGAATTGGAAGATAAAAACTATAAACTTCTTGTAGGCAATCCATACAAAGAAGCAATTACTTTTAAAGAAACACTAGATGAAACTAAATTTGATAAATTTAATAAAAATAAAGCATTTTTAATAAATAATGCTGGTGCTTCTATTTCACTAAATTATACAAACGCAATTGAACACGAAGATTTTGGTCAAAAAACTAATCTATTTAGTTATAAAAATCTAGATTATAATCAAGAAAATCAACCCATTACTTTCTTTACACCACAAGAAGTAATTTTAAGTAATGAATACAATCCAAATCAAAATGTTAGTTATGAATTACATAACGGATATAAACAAGATAATGAATTTCTTCACAAAGACTGAAAGGATATTCCTTTAGTTAATAACGTAAGATCAAGAGCAATTGCTTATGGTTTTGGTTCTGCAACAATGTTTGCAAAAGTAAGTAGCGATCCTAATGATGGTAAATTTTACATTATTACAAACAACCACGTAGAAGCTGGAAAAAAATATGTCTTTGATGACAATAATTTACCAACAGAAGTTACTAATAAATATATTGTTAAATCATCTAATAACTTTGATAATAATGTAGAACCAGGATATTCTTATTGATCAGGATCTAATAGAATTTCTAAAGCAACCTCTGGTATTATATGAACTGGATTAAATCAATATGATAAAAACGGAAATAACAACACAGCAGGTAATTTTGTTGATATGACTGTATTTGTTGTAGATGCTTTTGAACTTATTAAAGAAGCACAATTAGAAGGTAAAATGGATATGGTTGCATATTTTAAAAACTGATTTACTTTACCAAATACTAATTTAGATTATACAGGTGTAGAAGGAGCGATTTTCTTTGGAGCAAATCTTAAAAACTTTGCAATGAATGGTTTTCCATATGGAAAACAATCAGGTTATCTAATTAACAGAGCAGGTAGCTCTTCAGGAAATGTTGGGTTATCTAGACAACAAGGATATACTCCTACTTTCTTTAATAATGGAAATTCAGGTACAGGAATTTTAGGAGAAAATAACAGTTATATTTCAACTATAAATTCAGGAGCATCTTTAACATTTTTACAATCTTGAAACTATGAAACAATTACACATAGTTATTTTGGAATTAATTGAAATAACGAAGATCCATTATCATTAACTAATAAGAGATCGTTAGCGGCACAAATATTAAAATTAAATGTACAAAAACCTTTTGAATATAGTGTCCCTTGATTTTTTAGAAAGGAAAAATAAAGAAATAAGTAATAATGAAATATAAATTTATAGATTTGTTTGCTGGAATCGGCGGTTTTTATAAAGCTATTGAAAAAGTAGCGAAAAATAAAAATTTTGAAATTGAATGTGTTTTTAGTAGTGAAATTGATAAAGAAGCAATAAAGGTTTATTCACATAATTTTAAAAAGAGTAAAGAAGAAATTATAGATATTCGTTTATTGGATGAAGATTGTTCACAAGTTCCAGAACATGATATTTTATTTGCAGGTTTTCCTTGTCAAACATTTTCAAATGCAGGAAACAAAAAAGGTTTTGAAGATGAAATAAGAGGAACTCTATTTTTTGATATAGTAAAAATTTTAAAAGCAAAAAAACCTAAGTATATTCTTCTCGAAAATGTGAAACATTTGGTAAAACATGATAAAGGTAGAACTTGAACTATAATAAAAAAAGTATTAGAAGAGGAATTAAATTATTTAATACCTGAAAATCCCTTGATTTTGTCTCCACATAATTTTGGAATTCCACAAAACAGAGAAAGAGTTTTTATTCCTGGTATATTAAAAGAAAAACAAGAAAATAAAATAGAACAAAAAGATTTTATTTTTTCTTTCGACTCAAAAAAAACAAACGAATTTATTAATATTTTAGAAAAAAATGTTGATGAAAAATATTTTTTACAAGATGAATATTTGCTTAAGATTTTAAATGCGTGAGATGAATTTGTTAGGGAAGTAAAATTTCCAGAAACAAGAACTTTACCGGTAATCTGATTAGATGAATTTGATCAAAATTATGAGTTAAAAGGTTTAGTACCTTGAAGAAAAAAATATTTAGAAAATATGAGAGAATTTTTTGAAGAAAATTATATTTTCATAAAAAAATGGATGGAAAAATACAATGTTTCATCTTGAAAATTAAGAGATAAGAAATTTGAATGGCAAGCGGGAAAAGAAGTTAGAAATATTCAAAATACATTTATTCAAATGAGACAATCTGGAATAAGATGCAAAAAAGCAGAAATTTTCCCTACTTTAGTTGCTATCGTGCAAACATCAATTCTTTTTGATAAAGAAAAAAACAAATGAAGATACATTACTCCAAGGGAAGCAGCAAATCTTCAAACCTTCCCAAAAAACTTTATTTTGCATAATGAATTAAGTGAAAATCACAAAGATCATTATGCATATAAACAATTAGGAAATTCAGTTAATATTTTTGTAGTTGCTTTAGTTATTGAAAAATTATTGGAGTATAAATAATGCTAAAATACAATCATATTGTTGGAAATAAAATTGAAAACTTAGAAACAATACATCCATTAGAAGGAAAGAATAACAAGGATAAAGAAAAGTTTATGAAAATTCTTGTTGAATTTTTGTCAAAAAATAATAATGTTGTTAAATATGAAAAACTTTTTGAATCAAAAGAAATTTTTTCTTTAAACTTGAACAATAAAAAATATAATATTTTTATTGAACACACAGATAATGGCGGAAGAAATAATGCTAAAAAAATAGCGATTACAAACAATAAAAAATTTAGGGAGTTAATTAAACTAAGAGAAAAGTGTTTGATTATAAATGTTTACATTCCTTTTTCAAACGTAAAAGAACTAGACTATTCTAATACAATTTTTTTTATAATAAATCCAGAAGAATTTATAAAAAGCAAATCAATGGAATCGGGAACTTCAAGTTCAAGATGAGTAACTAATGAAGAAATTCTTAATTGTATAAACGAACAAGAAAGTAAAGAAATTTATAAATTAAATTATAGAAATAATGTTTATATTATTCATAATTCTAAAATACTTGATTTCTTTTTAAATGAAATTCCACAAATATATTTAGATTTTTACAAAAAGGATATAGAGAGAGAATTAAAATTAAAAACAATAAATAGGAACAAATTTAAAAACCCGGAAAATGAAAATAAGTATAGAAGACTTTTTAGACAATATTTATTTAATGTTTATCCCGAAAAATGTGCTTTTCAAAATTGCGATATAGATATTCCAGAGTTGTTAATTGCTTCCCATATAAAACCAATTAATGAAATTTTAAAAGAAAAAATAGACATTAAAGACAAAAGAGAACAAATTTGTGATTATTATAATGGATTTATTTTTTGTGCAAATCATGATAAATTATTTGATAAATTTTTAATTTCTTTTGATATTGATGGAAATGTTTTAACAAAAGAAAATAAATTTCTAAAAAGTGAAAGTTCTTTTTTTCAAAATACTTTAAAAGATAAAATAGGAATTAAAATTTCTGTTAATCATGAAAAGTATTTAAAATTTCATAGAGATAAAACTTTACAAGTAAAATAAGAAAAATAATTCATTTATATTCTAAGCAATGACAAATTGAATCAAATTTTAGAAGTTTAAAAAGTTATTTAGCAATAAGACCAACTTATGTTTATTTAGATAGCCACATTGTAGCTCACATACTTTTATGTTTTGCTTCATTAGTGGTTTTAAAATTATTCATTCATAAAACAAATGAATATTATTTTAAACACAGAATTAATAATCATCTTACTGAATGACAATTTATTAAAATTTTAAGTTTAGTTAGAGAAGAAATGTTTATAAATAACATTACAGGAGAAGAAATAGAAAGAAAAAGAGAAAAATCAGGAAGCGATATAGATCTTTGAAATAAGTATGATGAGATCAAAAAAATTGTAATTAAATCAGATAAATAAAAACCATTTTGCCCCATAAAACAGGCGTAAACGGTTTTTTAATTCTTGAAACTGGGAAAGACGGGAGAATCAAAATATATACAAAATAAAAATAAAATGTAAAGAAAACTATAAAAAAACATGATTTTTTATTTTATGTTTTATAATTTTAATGTAATAAAAATTAATAAAAGGGAGATTTTTAATAAATGAAAGCAACAAAAGTTATTTTAGTTGGAGCAGGAGCAGTCGGTTCTTCTTTCTTATATTCCGCCATTAATCAAGGATTAGCTGCAAAATACGGAATCATTGATAAATTTGAAGGACCAAGAGACGGGAATGTTCTTGATTTAGAAGATGCTATTGTTCCGTCTGTTAGAAAATATGAAGTATTTTCAGCTAATTATGCAGATGCTAAAGATGCTGATATAGTCGTTATAACAGCAGGAAGACCACAATTACCAGGTGAAACAAGATTAGAAATGGTAAAAGACAATTCTTTAATTATGAAAGATATTGCAAAACAAATTAAAGATAGTGGATTCAATGGAATTACAATTATCGCATCAAATCCAGTGGATATTCTCACATATGTATATTTAAAAGAAACAGGTTTTGATCCTAAAAAAGTTATTGGTTCAGGAACAATTCTTGACACTTCAAGATTAAAACAATTACTTTCTAAAAAAACAGGAGTCTCAACAAACAATATAGAAGCATTTGTTATTGGTGAACATGGAGATTCTTCATTAATTAACTATTCAACTTTTAAAATAGCAGGATTACCTTTTAGTAAATATGAAGAAAAATCCGGAGTAAATGCTTCAAATTACGAAGAAGAATTAGAAAAACCAGTTTATACAAAAGCATATAAAATTATTGAAAGAAAAAGAGCAACCTTTTATGGTATTGGTGCATGTTTAGCACAAATAGTTAGAGTAATTCAAGAAGATTCTAATGCTGTTTTACCTTTAGGAGTATACTTAAATGGTGAATATGGCGCTTCTGATGTTGTAATCGGAGTTCCTGCTATTATCGGTTCTGAAGGAATAAAAGAAATACTTAACTTAGATTTAAACGACAAAGAAAAAGCAAAATTTGCTAATTCTGTAAGAATTGTTAAAGAAACAATCAAATCAATTCAATAAATAATTTAAGAGAAACTTTTCTAAGTTTCTTTTTTATTAAAATAAAAAATATATTTTAAAATCTTAAAATAATAGTGGTAAAATTTAAATAATTATATATAAGGAAAGATTTTATGAGAAGATTTAACGCAAAAACAATAGCATTTGTTGCTGTTTTTATGTCCATATCTACAATAATGCTTTTATTGGGTATTAGATTTTTTCCTTTTGCAGCTTTACCTAATTTTCGTTTTTCAATAATTGGTTTACCTATTAAAATTACAGGATTTATTTTTGGACCAATTGTAGGTTTATTAACAGGATTTTTATCAGATTTAATTTCTTTTCAATTTGTTCCTAGCACCTATTCAATTTATTACACTTTAGCTTTATCTATTACTGGATTTATTCCAGGAATAATTTCATGATTATTTTTTGATTTTATTAAAAAAAGATTAAATGAAAATTATATTCAAAAAAATATAAAAGAAAAAAGTAAATTTTATGCTTTAAAAATAGAAAATCTTTCTTTATCACTACTTTCTCTTTCTAATGAAAAAGAAATAAAAAAAATTAATAAAAAAATTTCAACAATTTCTAAAAGAATTAATAGATTAAATAAAGAAACACAACAAAATACTTTATTTACTTCTATGTTAATTTTTTGTTGAATTATAATGATAGTTGTTGCTGCTATTGTTTCTACCATTGTATTTTTAGCTCCTGATAAATTATTAGAAGAATCAAAATACATAAAAAATAAAGTAGGTTTTTTAATTTTAATGTTATCTGGAAACGGAACCATGTTGATTTTTATAACAATAGCAAGATTTTTAAAATTTTTTCAACAAAAAGATAGATTTACTACAATGGTTCCTATTATTGCTTTTTCAGTTATTTTAGAACCAACATCAAGTGCAATATTAGCTTTAGGTGATGTTCAATCTGGTGCTTTCCCAACTTTTGAAGTAGCACTAATTACACATTTTATTGTGTCGCCTATTAAAATTTGAGTTAATTTATTTGTTATTTACCTTACAAGTTTAGTAATCCTTCCGATTGTAAAAAACAAAAATAGAAATAATTATTAAAGGAAAATATGGAATTTACAAACAAAATAATTTCTTTACTTGATGTTACTTATGAAGACAAATTAAAAAACTTAAATTTAGAAATAAATAAAGGAGAAGATGTCCTTATTTTTTCTTCTAATAAGAAAATTCCTTTTTGTTTTAAAGAACTCTTAGTTTTTAAAAATAAAAACTATTCTGGCGTCATTAAAATAGGAAAGAATTTTTTAAAAAAGAATTTTAAAGATTTTTGAATACCTGAAAAAGTTTTATCAATTTTTTCTAATAAAAATAAAAATCACTATTTCGATAAACCATTATTTGAAATAATGAAATATTCTTTTAATACTAATGAATATGATTTTAAATTAATGAGAGATTTCCGTAAAGATTGAAAAGAAGTTAGTGATGAATATCATTTTTTCATAAAAGAAGAGGAAGAAAAAATATCATACGATCTTTTTGAAACACAAATTAAAATTTTTGATCAATTTTTTAAAAAAATTAATTATAAAGAATTTTTACAGAAATTAGAGCAAAATAGTTTTAATTTAAATGAGTTAAATAATTATTTAGATAAAAGAATAGATATGCTAAATACAAGTTTAAACAATATAACTTACTATGAAATTAAAAAATTTAATGTTTATGAAAAATATAGAGATAAATACAGAAAAAATGAAGGAAAATTACAAAATTTAAGAACTGAATTTGAAATTGCTGAAAAAGAAGTTGAATCATTTGAACATTCTTCAGAATTTGAAATCGCTTCTCATAATCACTTTCAAGAAATTAATCAATTAAAAGCAGAACTTAAAAAAAGAAATAATTTTTTAAAAAACGGGTTTTTAAAAAATGGAATATATTATTTACTTATAAAATCATTGAAACTAAAAATTAAAGAAACTAAAAAGGATTTAAAAGAAGCATATAAATCTGCAAACAAAGAACAGATTGTAAAAGCTAAAATAAACTATTGAATCAAAAGAAAAACACTTTATATTTTTAAACATAATAAAAAACATCTAAAGTATGTAAAACCGAGCGTTGTTAAAGGTTTTTATAACACTATTAAAGAATTTGAAATTGAATTTTTCAATAACCTATTTTTTGATTTTAAAAGGGGTAAAACAATTAAATTGGATAATCAACTAGAAATAATAGAAGAATATCACGAAAAGAAATTTACACTAAATAAAATAAAAATCTTAAATGAAAAGAAATTATTAGACACTTTAATAGAAAAAAAAGAATTAAAAAAAGAAATAAACTTTTTAAAAAAAGCAACAATTGAAGGTTCTAAAGAAATCGATCAAGTAGAAAAACATAAAAAAACAAATGTTTTATGAGAAAAAAAAGCAAATTATGTATGAGAAAAAGAAAAAAATGAAAATTTATTAGCTAATAGCATTGAAATTAAAATGCAAAATAATTCTAAATTAGAACAAGAAATTATCAATAATATTATTGCAATTACTAAAATTGATAGATTTTTATTTTCTTTCTTAAAAAGAAAAAATGAAAATAGCAATGAAGTGGAATTAGAAATATTTAAAAAAATAAAAAACGTAATTTTTTTAAATGATCATTTTTATGTTATTTATCACCCTATTTCTTTTTTATATACAAATGACTTTGAAGATAATGAAATCATTCAGAACGTTATTATTAAAAATGAATTATATAATTTTTTAAAATCTATTAATATAGGTATTGATAAACTCTGAATTCCTTATTCAGATTTAACACAAGAAGAGAAAATAAAAATAGACATAGGAAAATTAAAATTATATTCTCCAGAAGTTGCTCTTGTTGATTTAAATAAGACAATTTTTGATAAAACGTATGTAGATCAATTGGTGGCAAATAAAAATCCAAATACTAGTTTAATAATTTTTGCAAGTGATTTTATTGAAACAAAACATATTAAAAATTTTGTTTTTATAGAAAAATCAAGAATAATTGAATGTTCATTTAATAATATTAAAAAGGAATTTGAAAGTGAATTTGCTAAAAAATTTTATAAATTTAAATCTTTCGATTTTTCTATTATTGATAAAATTAGCGAACATGAATATGATGAATTATATTCTTCAAGAAGATACTTTAAAAGTAATCGATCAGAAATTTATATTTCAGATAATGAATTAATTTCATCTAAAATTTTAAGTCATAGACAAAAACCGAAAAAAACACCTAATTTTGTAAAATTAGAAGACACGGTTATAATTGATTATACAGAAGAGAAAAGTTTAGAAAATACAGAATAAAAGGGGAAATATGGATAAAAATTTTAATCATAAAGATATAGAAAAAAACAGAAACCAGAAATGAATTAATAAAAAATATTTTTCATATCACGATTCGAGTAAAAGACCATTTACAATCATTGTGCCACCTCCTAATGTTACAGGAAAATTGCACTTAGGACATGCGTGAGATGAATATATTCAAGACACTATTATTAGATATAAAAAATTAAAAGGGTATGATGTTTTATTTTTACCTGCAGTTGACCATGCGGGTATAGCAACTCAAACAAAAGTTGAAGAATTATTGAGAAAAGAAAATAAAACTCGTCATGACTTAGGAAGAGAAAAATTTTTAGAAGAAGTTTGAAAATGAAAAGATGAATATTACAATAAAATTAAAGAACAGTGAAATTCTTTAGGTTTAGCACTCGATTACACAAATGAAAGATTTACACTAGATAAAGATGCTAATGAAGCAGTTTTAAAGATATTTGTTGATTTTTATAATAAAGGATGAATTTATAAAGATAAAAAAGCAATTAATTGAGATCCTAAACAAAAAACAGCTTTATCAAATATTGAAATAATTAATAAACCAACTAATCAAAAAATGTATTATATTAAATACTTTATTGAAAACAGCGATGAATTCTTAACAGTTGCTACAACAAGAATTGAAACAATTCCTTCTGATGTGGCACTTGGTGTTAATCCAGAAGATAAAAGATATAAATCACTTGTGGGTAAAAATGTTATTCATCCTTTTACTAAAAAAATAATTCCAATAATTGAAGATGATTATATAGATAAAAAATTTGCTTCAGGTGTTATGAAAGTATCTGCACATGCTATGGCAGATATTGATATTATAAAAAAACACAATTTAGAAATTAATGAATCAATCAATCCTGATGGAAAAATGAATAGTTTAGCTTTAGAGTTTGAAGGATTAGACCGTTTTCAAGCAAGAGAACAAATTTATCAAAAACTATTAAAAGAAAATTATATTGTTAAAACAGAAGAAATAATATCTAATGTAGGGTATTCAGAAAGAAGTGGTGAAGTTTCTGAAATAATTATGTCAGAACAATGATTTGTAAAAATGGAAGACTTACAAAAAATGCTGTTAAATCATTTAAAAAGCAAAAATGCTGTTAAATTTTATCCAAAACGTTTTCAAACAGTTATTAAAAAATGAATGGAAAACGTATATGATTGAACCATCTCACGTCAATTATGATGAGGACATAGAATACCAGCATGATATAAAAATGAAGAAATGAAAGTGCAAATTGAGTCTCCTGGTGAAGGATGAATTCAAGATCCAGATGTTTTAGATACTTGATTTTCATCAGGGCTTGCACCATTTGTTTTTTTAGGTTGACCACAGTCAAACGAAAAAATAAAAAGATATTTCCCTACTTCATTACTTGTAACAGGTTGAGATATAATTTTCTTTTGAGTTGCAAGAATGTATTTCTTTAGTTTAAGCGTTATGGATGAAAAACCATTTGATGAAGTATTGTTGCACGGATTGATAAGAGATGAAAAAGGGATAAAAATGTCTAAATCACTTGGTAATGGTATAGATCCGATGGAAGTTATTGATCAATACGGTGCAGATGTTTTAAGAGAATCTTTAATATTTAATTCAACACCAGGGCAGGATATTAAATTTTCTAAAGACAAAATATATGCTGCTTGAATTTTTAATAACAAACTATGAAATATAGTTAAATACTTTTATGAATTAGAAGAATGCAGCACTTGTCAAGAAATTACAGACAAAGACAAATGAATATCTAATAAATTGAGTGATTTAAATAAAAAAATAGATAAATTTATGAAAAAATATGACTTTACATTAGTTTATAAAGCAATACATAAATTTATTTTTGAAGATCTTTCGTCTTGATATATTGAATTATCTAAAACCAAACCAAGTAAAACATTTGGATTAGAAATAATTAAAAAATTATTAATTATTATTCATCCATTCTGTCCTTTTTTAACAGATTATTTATTTGAAAAATTATTTAATCAAGAACTTTTAGAACACGAAAATACAGATATTACAACTTATAGAAATGTTAACTATATAGATAAAGTTATTGAAATAGTTAAAAATTTAAGACAATATAGAGAAAAACATAGCATTTCTAAAAAAGAAGTTCTAAAATATTGAATCGCAGATAAAAAACTTGATGTAACATCAATATTAATGATAAATAATATGTGTAATGCTGAATTATTTGAAAACAAACATTCAGTTTTAAAAACAGAAAATTTTGAAATTTATATTCAGCTATCTGCAGAACATGAAAAAAAAGAAGCAGAAAGAATAAAAGAAGAAATAAAAATAATTGAATTTGAAATAAAAAGAGCAGAAAATATGCTATCAAATTCTAACTTTTTAGCAAAAGCACCAAAAGAAAAAATTGAAAATGAAGAAAAAAAGTTAAAATTATATAAAGAAAAGTTAAAATTATATATAGAAAAAAATAAATAAAACATATTTAAGGAGAAAAAATGATAAAGTACGTTGTAAACCATAATGGAGATTGAGCTGTAAAAAACGCAAATGCAGAAAGAGCTACAAAAATTTTTAAAACTCAAAAAGAAGCTATTGAATATGCAAAACAATTAAAAGAAACAACAGCTGTTATGATCCAAGGAAAAGATGGAAAATTTAGAAAAGGGTAAGATTACCTTTTTTTATTTTCAAAAATTAAAATGACAAAAATTTTAGATGGTAAAAAAGCTTCAGAATTTTTTTTTCAAAAACAGCTTAATTTTTTTAATCTTTTACCAAGAAAAGCAATATTTAAAATTGTTCAAGTAGGTAATTTAGAAGCATCAAATCGTTATATAAAAAATAAATTAAAAAGAGCTAAAGAATTAGGTGTTAATGGTATATTAATTAAATTAGATGAAAACATCACCGAAGAGTCTTTGTTATCTATAGTTAGACAAGAATCAATAGATTGCAATGGAATAATAGTTCAATTACCTTTACCTAAACACATAAACTCACAAAAAGTTTTAGATTCTATTCCTGTTTTTAAAGATATCGATGGACTTTCAAGTAAAAATCAAAATCAATTTTATAATAATGAATTTTCATTCGCTCCAGCGACAGCAAAAGGAATTATGATGTTATTAGATTTTTACAATATTCAAGTTCAAAACAAAAAATGCTATGTTATTGGTGAATCTAATTTAGTGGGAAAACCAACAAAAAAATTACTTGCTGATGCAGGAGCTTTTACTCATAGTTTCAACAAAGAAACAGGAATTAAAGGTTCTGAAGAAGCTGATATTTTAGTTGTAGCAGCAGGAGAATCGCACTTAATTAAAAAGGATAATATAAAAGAAAAAGCGATAATTATCGATGTTGGAATAAACACTTTATCTAATAATAAAATTACTGGTGATGTTAATTTTCTGGATGTTTTAGATAAAGTAGAAGCTATTTCTCCAGTTCCGGGCGGGGTTGGTCCTATGACTATAACAGCATTATTTGAAAATTTAATGTTAACTATAAAAGAAAATTTAAAAAGTAATTAATAAATAAAATATAAGTCAAAAATGATTAATATTTTTAATTAAAATAAGTTTCAAACTATCGCAACAACAATATTTTTTTGAATTTAAATGTTAAAAATTCAAAAAATTAATAAAAAAATGAATTTTTATACTTTAAATTGAAATAAAATCAATAAAAAGAATATAATTATAATATTAGTTTAAATTCTAATTAATTTTAAAAAAATAAGGAGTAAAAATGCAATTTAAATTTGTTAAACCTGGCAAAGTTATGTTTTCTAAAGACGAAATCATTCGTTTTTTAGATATAGATGGAAACTTAACTAAAGAAGGTAAAAACAACGAACCAAAATTAAGCAAAGAAGAATTATTAAAAGCTTATAAATTTATGGTTCTTTCAAGAAGACAAGATGAATATATGTCACAGTTACAAAGACAAGGAAGAATGTTAACTTTTGCACCTAATTTTGGTGAAGAAGCACTACAAGTAGCTTCAGCTATGGCTTTAAAAGAAGATGACTGATTTGTTCCTGCATTTAGATCAAATGCAACTATGTTATATATGGGAATGCCTATAAAAAATCAAATGTTATATTGAAATGGAAACGAAAGAGGAAGTGTTACACCTGAAGGAATAAATTTACTTCCAATTAATATTCCTATAGCAACACAGTGTTCACATGCTGCTGGTATTGCTTATGCATCAAAATTAACTGGAAAAAATGTAGTTTCAATGTCATTTATTGGTAATGGTGGAACTGCTGAAGGTGAATTTTATGAAGCAATTAATACATCAGCAATTTGAAAATGACCATCAGTTTTCTGTGTAAACAATAACCAATGATCAATTTCAACACCAGAACATTTAGAAACTGGTTCAGAAACTATTGCAGCTAAAGCAGCAGCTGCTGGAATCCCAGGAGTTAGAGTTGATGGAAATGACTTATTAGCTTCCTATGTTGTAGCAAAAGAAGCTGTGGAGTTTGCAAGATCTGGAAATGGACCTGTTGTTGTTGAGTTTATAACTTGAAGACAAGGACCTCATACAACAAGTGACAATCCAAGAATTTATAGAACTATAGAACAAGAACAAGAAAATGAAAAATGAGAACCAATGCACCGTATTGAGACTTATTTAGAAAGTAAAAAATATTTAACAAAAGAAGAAAAAGATAAAATTTGAGAAGAATCTTTAAATCAAGTTAAGGAAGCTTATCAACAATCACTAGAAGAATTAGATGTTGACTTAAATGAAGTATTTGATCATACTTATGCAACATTAACACCTGAGTTAGCAGAACAAAAAGCAGAAGCAATTGATTACTATTCAAAGGAGAATAAATAATGGATAAAAAAATTGAATTAAATAATATAGGCGCTGTAACTCACGCAATCGATTTAATGATGGAAAAAGATCCACATGTTGTTCTTTGAGGTCAAGATGCAGGATATGAAGGTGGAGTTTTTAGAGCAACAGAAGGATTGCAAAAAAAATATGGTGTTGAAAGAGTTTGAGATACACCTATTGCAGAAGCTTCAATGATGGGGATTGGAATAGGAGCAGCTCTTTTTGGACTAAAACCAATTGTTGAAATGCAATTTCAAGGATTTTCTTACCCAGCATTTCAACAACTTATGACTCACGCAGCAAGATATAGAAATAGATCAAGAGGAAGATTTAGTGTTCCTTTAGTATTAAGAATGCCAATGGCTGGTGGAGTTAGAGCTTTAGAACACCATTCAGAAGCTATTGAAGCAATGTTTGCTCATGTTCCAGGTTTAAAAGTGGTTATGCCTTCAACACCTTACGATACAAAAGGATTAATGATTGCAGCGTTAAACGATCCAGATCCAGTGGTTTTTTTAGAACCTAAAAAAATTTATCGTTCATTTAAACAAGAAATACCAGCTGAAATTTATGAAGTTCCAATTGGAAAAGCAAATGTTTTAATTGAAGGAAATGATTTAACACTTGTTACTTATGGAGCACAAGTTCATGATTCAATAGAAGCTATTAAAAAATTAATAGAAGAGAAATCAAATATTAGTGTTGAATTAATAGATTTAAGAACTATTAAACCAATTGATACTAAAACAATTGTTAATTCTGTAAAGAAAACAGGAAGATTATTAGTGGTTCATGAAGCTGTTAAATCATTCTCTGTTTCTGCAGAAATTATTACAAGAGTTAATGAAAAAGCGTTTGAATATATTAAAGCACCTTTAACAAGATTAACAGGTTATGATATTACAGTTCCTTTAGCAAGAGGAGAAAAATATCATGCTATTGATAGCGATAAAATAGTTGCTAAAATAAAAGAAGTAGTAGGATTTAAGTTCTAAAAGAAAGGAAAATATGAATAAAATTATTTCAACCCCTTTAGCAAGGGCAATTGCTGCCAAAATGGGAATTGATATTAATCAAGTTAAAGGTACAGGTCCATTTGGAAGAATTTTAAAAGAAGATGTTTTATCTTTTAAAGTTGCACCAAAAACTGAAGTAACACCTGCAGTTAAACCAGAAGTTTCTTCAACTAATTATTTAGATGGAAAAAGAGAAAAAATTACTCCAATTAGAAAAGCAATTGCAAAAGCAATGATTAATTCTAGAGATTCAGTTGCTTACTTTAGTTTAGTTAATGAAATTGATATGACTAAACTTTGAGATTTAAGAAAATCTATTGTAGAAGATGTGCAAAAAACAACAGGTGTAAAATTAACATTTTTACCTTATATTGCAAAAGCAATTTTAGTTGCTTTAAGAGAATTCCCAATTCTTGCAGCTAAATATGATGAAGCAAATTCAGAAATTGTCTTTCCTACAACTTTAAATTTAGGAATTGCTGTTGATACAGAAGCTGGATTAATGGTTCCTGTTGTTAAAGATTCTCAAAATTTAACCATTGTTGAATTAGCTAAAGAAATTTCAAGATTAGCTTTAGCAGCAAGAGATAGAAAAATAAAACCAAATGAAATGTCAGGCGGATCGTTTACAATAACAAATTATGGTTCAGTAGGTGCTTTATTTGGAACACCAGTTATTAATTATCCAGAATTAGCAATTGCTGGAGTTGGTTCAATTGTAGATCGTGCAGTTGTTAAAAATGGAACAATTGTTCCAGGAAAAATTATGAATTTAACTGTATCAGCAGATCACAGATGAATTGATGGAGCAACAGTTGGTAGATTTGCTTCAAGAGTAAAAGAATTATTAGAAAAACCAGAAATTTTAGGAGTTTTATAAGATGCATAAATTTAAATTTGCTGATATAGGTGAAGGACTACATGAAGGTGTAGTTGCTGAAATTTATAAAAAAGAAGGAGATATGGTTAATGAAGGAGATTCTTTATTTTCTGTTGAAACAGATAAAGTAACTTCCGATATTCCTTCTCCTGCTACAGGAAAAATTGTTAAAGTTTTAATGGCAGTAGGAGATACAATCCACGTTGGACAAGAAATTTATCACATTGATGATGGAAAAGGTGATGTAGTTTCCCAAGAACCTAAAAAAGAAGAGTCTAAAAAAGAAGAATCTACTGGAGGAGGTGCTTCTGTTGTAGGAGAAGTGAAAGTTTCAAATCAATTATTTGATTTATCCTCATTAAAAAAACCTTCTACAACTGCTACAACTAAAGTTGAATCACCATCAGAAAGAAAAGAAGCATCTTCAAATAAAGAACAAGGCAAAGCATACACAGGAAAAATTGAAGAAGAATTCGATGTTATTGTTATTGGATCAGGTCCTGGTGGATACTTAGCAGCTGAAGAAGCTGGTGGAGCTGGACTAAAAACATTAATTATTGAAAGAGAATTCTGAGGTGGAGTTTGTTTAAATGTTGGATGTATCCCAACAAAAGCACTTTTAAAAACAACAGAAGTTCTTCACTCAGTTAAACATGCTACAGAATACGGAATTACAGGAAATATAAACGTAAAAATTGACTGAACTAAAATGCATGCAAGAAAATCTGAAGTTGTTAAACAATTAACTTCAGGTGTGCAAGCATTAATGAGAATGAATAAAGTAAAAACTATTTTTGGAACCGCAAAATTTGTAGGTGCTCACGAAGTGGAAGTTGATTCTAAAGTTTATAAAGCTAAAAATATTATTATTGCTACCGGTTCAAGTGATAGAAAAATTCCTTTACCTGGATTTGAACAAGGTTATGCTGAAGGAAAATTAATCACTTCTAAAGAAGCTATTAATTTAGAAAAACAACCAAAATCATTAACAATTATTGGTGGTGGGGTTATTGGAGTTGAATTTGCTCAAGTATTTGCTTCAGCAGGAACAAAAGTAACAATCATCCAAAACTTACCAACAGTGCTTGGAATGCTAGATAAAGATATTATTAAACAAGTTTCAAATGACTTAGTAGAAATGGGTGTTGAAGTTATAGCAAATGCCAACACAACTAAATATGAAAAAGGTAAAATTTTCTATGAAGTTAATGGAAAAGAAGAATCAATTAAATCTGATTTAGTTTTAGTTTCAGTAGGTAGAGTTCCTGAATCTCTTGGATTAGAAGAAGTAGGTATTAAACTTGGAGACAGAAAACAATTAGTAGTTGATGAATACTGTCAAACAAATGTTGAAGGAGTATATGGAATAGGAGATGTTGTAGGACAAGCTATGTTAGCTCACGTTGCTTATCGTCATGCAGTTGTTGCTGTTTCAAATATTCTTAAAAAACAAGTAAAATATTCTGCAAAAACAGTTCCAGCATGTATTTATACACACCCTGAAATTGCTGTTGTTGGTTTAACAGAAGATCAAGCTAAAGAACAAGGTAAAGACTTTATTGTTGCAAAACACCAATTTACTTTCATCGGAAAAGCATTAGCAGCTCATGAATCAAAAGGATTTGCTAAATTTATTATTGATAAAGAACATGGAGAAATTATTGGTTGTCACATCATTGGTGCTGCAGCTACAGATTTAATTTCTGAAGTAGTTCTTGCAATGGATTTAGAATCAACAATTTATGACATCGCTTCAACAATTCACCCACACCCAACATTTAGTGAAGTGTTATGAGAAGCAGCAAGAAACGCAGTTCACCAATTAAACAAACTTAAAAAATAAGTTTTAAAATATAAATAAATAAATAAACACCACTTTAAAATTTAGTGGTGTTTTATTAATTTTATTGAATTTTTACCAAACAGAAATAATTTTCATTTTAATAATATATTAATATAATAGTTAAATTTGATAAATTTGAGCAAATTTTTAATATTATATTAAATTTTATAAATAAATTAATGAGTATTAATAAATTTTTATGAATTTTTGCTATAATTTAATTGTAAAAAACATAAAGGAGATTATATGAAAAAAAGTATCAAAAAGAAATTTTTAATGACATTATCTTTACCAATTATTACATTTAGCACCATTTTTCCTACAATAAGTTTTAAGGAAAAAAGCGACAATAACAGTCAAAAATATATTGAATTTACATATAATTCATCAGAAAACGAGAAAGACAAATCATCAAATAACACCGAGTTTTGAAAAAATAAAAATTTAAAATATATTTCAAAATTTGCAGAAAAAAATAAACTATTAAAATTTGAATTTAGTTTAATTGAACCAAAAATTTGAGTTTATGGTTCAGAAAAATTATTAATAGAATTTATTGATAAAGAGTTAAAAAACAATTTAAAAATAAATAAATTTTCTTTAAAAAATATTGTTGATAATTTTAACACTATTAAGAATTATATTCCAGATTATTATAAAAGCGAATACAAGCAAGAACAAAAGGATTCTAAATATAACAATATTTCCTTTGAAAAATTGTTTAAATTAATAGAAATATATGATGAAAGACAAAAAGAAAATAATTCTAACCTTTATATAAAAAACGAAAATAATATTGGAATAATGGAGACCAGAACAAAAGATGATCAAAACAATTTAAATATAAATAATAGCAATTTTAAAAATAGATTAATTGTTGCTAAAGATTTTGATAAATTAGATTCTAATGTTTCAAATCACGGTACAAACGTAACTTCAATCGCCACAGGAAATGAAGGAATAGATAGATTTTCTTCAATAAATTACGCTAATTTTTCTTCTTGAAATGAATGGAGAAAAAAAATAGAGTGATTAATTTTAGAAAGAAAAGTGAAAGTGATAAATCATAGTTATGGAACTAACGGAGATAACGATGAAAATGAAGAAGCAGAAGAATTTTTAAACACAATTGCTAGAAAATATGGAATTATAAATGTTTTTAGTTCAGGAAATAATGATGACGAAAGAGAAACTGGAAATGAATTTATAAATTCATACAAAAAAGCATATAATAATATTGTAGTAGGTTCATCTTATTATGATTTTGATAATAATATTATGTTAAAGTCTGATTTCTCAAATTATTTATTGCATGAAAAAGATAAAGAATTACCTCACCCACTTCTTGTTGTTCCTGGGGAAACTTTATTTCTCAATGATAAACCAGAAAAAACATTAATTGGTACAAGTTATTCTGCACCGATTGTTACTGGAGTTATTTCTCTATTAATGAGAACAAAAGATTTAGATTTTGGAATTTTAAATCCTTTAATTTATAAATCAATTCTGACTACATCTGCTGATACTGAAGATTATAATGGAGCCATTGTAAAAAATACAAATGGTTTGGATAAAAAAATAGGTGCTGGCTTAATTAAATACTCAAAAATTTTAGAGGCTAAAAATAATTTAAAAACAGTTTCCATTCCTTTTGAAGATAAAGAAAAAAAATATGTATTAACTTCTGAAAATATTCATTTAAATAAAGGTGAAACATTACAAGCATCTATTGCTTGAAGTTATAATGCAGGTTTACTAAAAGAAGAGAAAAAAATCCCAGAAGTAGGATGATGAGAATTTTGAAATTATTGAAAAAAAGATGATTGGAATAAAAAACATATTTCATCAAAACAATTAAAAAAAGAAGAAACAATAAAAAGACAAAATAATTTAAAATTTTCTAATTATAATTTAATTTTAGAAAAAAAATTAAAAAATAATACATGAGATAAGGTTGTTGAAATTAATTCAAAAGATTCTAATGTTGAATTTATTAGATACAAAGTAAATGAAACTGGTGATTATAGATTAAGAGTTTTAAATAAAGAATCAGCTTTATTTAAAAATTCAGTAGATGATTTATTAGCGTTATCTTATGTTAAAAAATAAATTATTTTTTTCATTTATTTTGCCCATTTCTGTATTAACAACTTTTGTTTCTTGTAACATAAATGCACACTCAATTGATGAAAGTGAGCAATATAATATATATAAAAAGGAATTTAATAAATATCAAGAAAGTAAAATTATAAAAAATAATAAAAATTTTACTTTCTTAACTAATAGCGAAAACACCAAAAATGAATTGCGAGAATTTTATATTATTCAAAATGAAGAAGATATTAAGCAAATAAAAGATATTTTTGCATCTTATATTGAAAAGTATAAAGAAGAAAAAAATGAAGCGAGATTTAAAAACGAAAATCTATATAATTCAATCAATTATCAAAATTTATTAATTTATTTAAACAAATTAGACTTAAATAACAATATATATATTTTCAATAATTTTGCTAAAAGTAGAGATTTATTTGCCACTTTTCAAAATTTGTATAAAAGTTCAGATTCAGATTTTAATAAGATAAATAATTTTGAAATTGAGATTCCTTATTATTCAATAGTACAAAAAAATAAAAATGAATTAATTTTTAATTCCGCAGATTTAGAACATTATTCATATTTAAAGAGCAAAAATAAAGAAGAACCTATTTTTAAAACTACTGAGTATTTTTGACCAACTTTTAGTTATACTGCTTTTAAAATTTCTAAATCATTATTCTCAAATGATGAATTAAATAATTTACAAATAAAAAGCAAATTCTTAAATTACAAAGAATTTAGAGAATTTATAAAAAAATAGCTTTAAAGAATAAAGAAACACCACTTCAAAATTTAGTGGTGTTTTATTAAAACAATGTAAATCCTAAATTTTTACTAAATTTCTATACTTAGTTAATTTTATTGTTTAATTCATCTA
>NZ_JBTGVD010000007.1:0-36993 GCF_054343395.1 Mycoplasma sp. CB776 | reverse complement strand
TTTGTTGAAAATGTGTCATTTTTTGCTAAGTATAGAAAAATAGTAAAAATTTAGGTTTAATATTTTCTTCAATAGAAGATCTAACTTCGTTATTTTTATTTAACAAACCAATAGAAGCGGTGTTTGCTCCAGTCAGTTCTTGATTAAAAGTTAATTCAATAAAAGATTGATTGTTTTTAAATAAGAATTTGCTATTTTCTAGTTTGTATTCCTTTTTGTTTTCTGGTGTTTTTTGAGAAACTTGGTTTTTATCACCACAAGAAATTACAAACAAAGTAGGTAAAGTTACTACTGATGAACCAATAAATAATAATTTTCTTTTTTTCATATTCCCTCTTTACTTTCAAATATAAATATTATTAAATTATAATATGAAATACAGAAATAATAAGGATTTTATTCTTTTATATTAAGTTGCTTCAATTTAAAATAAATCATTAATATTTTTAAAAAATAAAAATTTTTGCAAAAAAAAAAAAAAAAGAAGAGTTTTTATGGTAGAATAATAACGCATAGAGAACTATCTATGCGAAATATTATAATTACTTTTAGATTTGTTTTATTTAATTTATTTTCTTAATTTTTAATTTTATTTTAATATAGTTTTGTTAACTCCTTTTACTTCACACATAATTTACACTTAATATACACACTATATATTTAAATTTTTAATTAAATTCTTGTAATTCATAAATTATATTTGTTTTCAATCATAAATTTAGTTAAATAGTCATATATATTAAAAATTCAGATAAATTAATTAATACTATATTCGAGCACCCATTAGGGTGCTTTCTTTTTATTTTTTTGTGGTATGAATAATTTTTATTTTTGCTTTTTTTTGGTAAAATATTAATGTATTTTATATAATAAATAAATACTAAAAATTAAACGCGATTGGATAGGAAATAGATGAAAGACTATTCTTTGGTTGGTTTTAAGCGCGTTTAAAATAAAATAAATTAATATAAATGAAAGGAAATATAATGGCAAAATTAAATTTTGATCGTTCAAAAGAACACGTTAATATTGGTACAATTGGACACGTTGACCATGGTAAAACTACTTTAACAGCAGCTATTGCTACAGTTTTATCAAAAAAAGGATTAGCAGAAGCTAAAGACTATGCATCAATCGATGCTGCTCCAGAAGAAAGAGAACGTGGAATTACAATTAACACAGCTCACATTGAATACGAAACAGAAAAAAGACACTATGCACACGTTGACTGTCCAGGTCACGCTGACTATGTTAAAAACATGATTACAGGTGCAGCTCAAATGGATGGTGCTATCTTAGTAGTTGCTGCTACAGATGGACCAATGCCTCAAACAAGAGAACACATCTTATTATCAAAACAAGTTGGGGTTCCAAAAATCGTTGTTTTCTTAAACAAAGTAGATATGTTAGTTGGTGAAGAAGAAATGGTTGACCTAGTTGAATTTGAAATTAGAGACTTATTATCTTCTTACGAATTCGATGGTGAAAACACACCTATCATTAGAGGTTCAGCTAAAGGTGCTTTAGAAGGAAAACCAGAATGAGAAGAAAAAATCTTTGAACTTATGAATGCAGTTGACACATACATCGATGCTCCAGTTAGAGAAATGGATAAACCATTCTTAATGGCGGTTGAAGATGTTTTCACAATTACAGGACGTGGAACAGTTGCTACAGGAAAAGTTGAAAGAGGACAAGTTAAAATTAACGAAGAAGTTGAAATCGTTGGTTACAAAGAACAACCTAAAAAAACAGTTGTTACTGGAATTGAAATGTTCAGAAAAAACCTTGATTCAGCTATGGCTGGAGATAATGCTGGAGTTTTACTACGTGGAGTAGATAGAACAGAAATCGAAAGAGGACAAGTTATTGCTAAACCAAAAACAATAGTTCCTCACACAGTATTTAAAGCAGCTATTTATGCTCTTAAAAAAGAAGAAGGTGGACGTCATACACCATTCTTCCAAAACTACAAACCACAATTCTACTTTAGAACAACAGACGTTACTGGTGGAATTAAATTTGAAGCAGGAAGAGAAATGGTTATGCCAGGAGATAATGTTGACTTAACAGTTGAATTAATCGCTCCTATCGCTGTTGAACAAGGTACAAAATTCTCAATCCGTGAAGGTGGAAGAACAGTTGGTGCTGGTTCAGTAACAGAAATTATTAAATAATTTCAAAGCAAAAGAAAAAAGTTAACATTCAAAATGTTAACTTTTTTATTAAATAAATAATGAAATTAATTGCTTTGTAAAAAAGTAATCAAGAGTAATTTAAACAAAATGTCTTATGTTACCTAAATACACTCAGATTTTACATTATATTATTTTATTTCCTTTTAATTACTCATTTTCCGAGTTTGGAAGAACCCTCATAACGTACCAATCCTTCCTTTTTCATTTTTCTTAAATGATAACGAACTCCATCTATTGTGATGTTTAATTTTTCTGATATTTCTTTTGTATTTATTAACGGATTTTTCTCTAATAAATTAAGAATTTGATCATATTTAAGAGTAGTTTTGGTGGTAGTTTTGGTGGTAGTTTTTTTAGAAAAACTATTATCAAAATTTTTATAAAATTCTTCATTTATTTTAATAATTGCATTGGTAAAATTACTTTTTTCATCCCCTGAACTAAATAGTAATTTAGGTGAATTATTTTGCAAAAGAGTTGATTTTGCTCTTCTTATCCCTGAACCATAAGATTCTATTAATTTCAGTGCAAAAAACATATTTTTGATTTCATTGTTTATATATTTTCTTTGATCGAAACTGGTTTCATTATTTAGAGATTCTATTGTTACTGGCGGTAATGGCTTGTTGTGGTTGATGAAAGAGATTCTATCTTTATAAATATAAATCCCAACAAATTCATTATTTTCATATTCTTTGTGTAAAATTGCGTTTGTTGCTAATTCTTTGAAAGTTGCAAGTGGATAATTATAAATAATTTTATGTTCTATTTTGTTATCTTCTCTTATTGTGTAGTATGTCATTATATTATTTTCAAAATACTTATTAACTTGTTTTACTTGAAGTCAAATTGGTCCATCAAATATTTTTTCTTCCATCTTGTCAGTACCATCTACTTCTCTAATCACTTTAACAAATGCATTAGGAATAAATTTACTTGGATTTTCTGCAAACATTAGAACAGCAAAATTTTTTGCTCGATAATTTTCAAATTTATTATCACTTATTAGTCCCATACTTTTTGCCATATCAATTTTAGACATTTCTATAATATCTTTTTTAGCATTTGTTAATATCAAATATTCTTTCATATATTCATAATTTAAATCATCAATTGTTGCAATATGATTTAAATTAGAACTAAAAGAATAGTTAGCAAATTTTCTTAAAAGTTCAAATTCTTCAAGGGGTTTAGGTAATCTTGTGTCTCTTCCTATTCTTATATATCGTCCAGGTTTTAATCCAATCTCTTTTTTTGTCTTTTCTATTGTTTGAAAAGGTACGTTATTATTATTGTCTTTTATAGCAATAATTAAATAATGCTTATCATCTATTTGATCGGTTTGGAGATTATAATTTATTTTATTTTTACACAACTTAAGTTTTTACTTTATTCTTAAAAGAATAGAAACTAAACTTAAATATTTAGAAAAATATAAAAAATTAAATATTTTATATGATGATAATTAATTTTATATTATTTGTAAATAATGAAAATAACAGCAAAATTAATTGGCAAAAATATGTTTTTTCCTTTTATTTTTATATTTTAATTTTTTAAAATTATAATTTATTAAAGGAAAATCATTATGAATAATAAACTTTTTACAAATAAAGAACTAGAAAAATTAACATCTACTGAAAAGTCTTTAATAAATTTTGCTTTAGAAAATCCTAAAGAATTTTATAGTTCTTCCATAAAACAAATAGCATTAAAAACTTTTATTTCCATTTCTTTAATATCTAAAACTGTTAAAAAAGTAGGATTTAATTCATTGAAAGATATGCAATTTTATGTTTTTCACAATTATTTAAATTCTAATCAAACTATAAATACAAATGAAAATGACCAAAATGTTAAAATATTAAATAAATTATTTAATTATTACAGAGAATCTATTTTTCAAACAGCTCATTTAGTAAATTTAGAAGAAGTAAATTTACTTGTTAGAGATATTATAAAATCTCAAAAAATTTATCTTTTTGGAGCAGGTAGTTCTTTTCTTTCGGCAAGTGAGTTAGGAATAAATTTACAAAAAATAGGTTTAAATGCTTTACCTTTTAAAGATTTTCATTCTTTTTTACTTGTATCTGGACAAGAAAAAAATGAGAAAATAACTATAATTTTATTTTCTAAATCTTGTGATACAAAAGAAATAAAACACATAATCAAGGTTTTTCAAGAACAAAAAATCAAATTTTATTTAATAACAGCAAATAAAACAACCAAAGAACAATATGAAAATGTAATAATTTATCACACTTTAGAACAAGATAAACGTTTAGTTTCTATTTCTTCAAAAATAAACCAACAATTTATTGCTGATTTAATATTTCTACTTTTAATTGAACATAAAAATCAAAATTATGACCAAATTTATTTAAAAAATTTAAAAATATTAGAAGGTTGAAATAAATAAACAATAAAAAATATTTTTCTTATTTAATAAACAAAAAAGTAAATTTTTTTCCTTTTTAAATTTTTATTATTTTTAAAAATATAATTTTATTATAGAAACAAGGAGGAAAAATGGAAATTTTTTCAAAAGATAAAATTTTTATCAATGAAGATTTACAAACTCAAGATGAAGTTTTTCGTTTTATAGCAAAACAAGCATTAAATATGAATATAACTTCTAGTTCTGATGAGATATATAAATCTTTGGTAAATAGAGAAAATCAAATTTCAACTGGCATGGAAAATGAATTTGCAATTCCCCATGCACAATCTGAATACATTGATTTTCCAACTTTATTTTTTATAAAGTTAAAAGAAAATATTGAATGAAAAACATTTGATAATTCAAATGTAAAATATATATTTTCAATTTTAGTTCCATCTAAAAGTGAAAATAATATACATCTAGAAACGCTTGCAAAAATTTCAACAATGCTCTTAGATAAAGAAATAATTGAAAAATTAAAAGTTAGCGATGATGCAGAAGAAATTTTTAATTTATTTAGTAGTTTTATTAACAGAAAGAAAGAAACAAAACCAAAAAATCAAATAGGAAAAAAAGTTGTAGGTATTACTTCTTGTGCTGTAGGAATAGCTCACACTTATCTTTCAGCAGAAAATTTAGAGAAAAAATTACTACAAATGGGTTATATTCCAAAAATAGAAACAAGAGGTTCTGTAGGTTCAAAAAATACATTAACTGTACAAGATATAAAAGAAGCAGAATTTGTAATAGTAGCAAGTGATGTAGAAGTCGATTTATCTATTTTTAATGGTAAAAAACTATATAGAACATCTACAAAAGAAGCAATTCACAATACAGAAGAAGTTATTAAAAAAGCAAGCAATTCTTCTGTGTATAAAAGCGATGTTAAAAATCCTAACATAAAGGAAAATAGCGATAAAAAGGGATTATTAAAGCATATTGTTACAGGTATTTCTTATATGATTCCATTTGTTATATTCGGTGGAATTATGATTGCTTTATCTTTAGGTATTGGAAAAAGTATATATGGAAATAATTCTGCAGCACCAAAAGGAGATTTTCTTTGATATTTACTTGAAATAGGAGTTGTTTCCTTTACTTTAATGATAGGAGTTCTTGGTGCTTATATAGCTTATTCAATTGCAGGTAGAGCTGCTATAATGCCTGCATTTGTAGTTTCAGCAGTTGCTAATATGAATAATTTATTTTTTAGTATTGGTAACATCAGTGTACAAACACCTATGGGATTTTTAGGTTCCATTCTTTTTGGAATTTTAGTTGGTTATACAGTTAAATGATTAGCACAACTAAAAATTCAAAAATCAATTGCAGCAATTATACCAATGTTTGTAATTCCAATTGCTGTAACATTATTTTATTCACTGCTTGTAATATTTATTATAGGAGCTCCTATTGGTTTTGTAATGGATAAATTTATTCATGCACTACAAAATCTCTTTAAAAATGGTGGAGCACTAAACTTAGGAATAGCATTCTTAATAGGAGGATTGCTTGGTGGAATGGCAGGATTTGATATGGGTGGTCCTATTAACAAAGTAGCTTTTCTAACTTCTACTGCATTAGTTGCTCAAAAAGTATTTGAACCAATGGGAATGGTTGCAGCAGCAATTCCAGTTGCACCTTTAGGTATGGGTATGGCGACTGTAATTTTTAGAAAAAAATTCAATGAACAAGAAAGATCATTAGGTATTTCTGCTTTAATTATGGGATTTATTGGTATTAGTGAAGGAGCAATTCCTTTTGCTGTTGCTGATCCAAAAAGAGTTATTACTGCAAATGTTATAGGTTCAGCAGTAGCTGGTGCTATGGCAGGACTATTAAGCGTAACAGACGCTGCAGCACACGGAGGACCTATTGTTGCAATTTTAGGTGCTGTTGGTTCTAATGTCTATGGAAGTGGTTTAGGAATTCTTTTCTTCTTCTTATCAATTATTGTTGGGACAACAATTACTTGCTTAATATATGGTTTTTGAAAAAATTCAAAAAATACAAATAAAGAATTTAATATTCCTTTTTTAAATAGTTTAAAAAATAAATTAAATTTAAGAAAAGGAGCAAAAAATGAATAAACTTAAATTAGATAAACAAAAAATGATTCTTTATGGTTTATTAACTCTTTTCTTAATTTCGCTTATTATTGGTATAGTTTTAACAGTTCTTGGGACAAGTGATTATGGTAAATTTGTTGATTTAACAAAACAATTAGCTAATTTACAAAAAGACACAGATCAATATAATTCAGTAAGTAAAATGCTGGAAGTAGTAAATATTAGCAAATTTATATATGGAATATTTTTACTTATAATTTCTTTATTATTATTGATTTTTAGTTCTTTATCTGCTAATTCAATATTTAACAAAAAACTGAGATAAAATGGAAGAAATTATTTTTTTAAAACCTTATTTTAAAAAAACATTATGAGCAAATGACAACATAAAAAGAATTTTTAATTTAAATGAAAACATAGGCGAAGCATGATTGATTTCAGCAGTAAAAAATTGTGAATCAACTTTAATTAACACCAATCAAAAATTTAGTGATTTTATAAAGGAAAATCCAAAATTTTTCAATATAAAAGAAGAAGATATTAATTCTTTTGTTTATCCTAATCTAACTAAATTTTTAGATGCTAAATTACCTTTAAGTATCCAGGTTCATCCAGATGATGAATATGCAAAAAAATTAAACTCTTTAGGTAAAAATGAATGTTGATATGTGTTGGAAAATAAAGGAAAACCCTTTATATTAGGTTCCTCAACTACTAATAAAGAAATTTTTAAAAATGTTATAAATACTAAGGAAACAGAAAAATATTTAAATAAAATTATTTTAAATAAAGGAGATTTTGTTTCCATTGAATCTGGTTTAATTCACGGAATACCTGAAGAAACAATGGTTTTTGAATTACAACAATCGAGTGATATCACTTATCGTTTATATGACTATGAAAGATTAGATATAGATGGAAAAAAAAGGGAAATACACACTAAAGAATCTCTTGAAACAATGAAATTAGATTTACAACCTATTATTCAAAAACAATTAAATCAAGAAGGGTTTTACAATACAAAAAATTTTAATTTAACTAAAAAAGAAATAAATAATACTACAGAAATTATTGACACAACAAAAGCAAAACATTGTACAGAAGTTGTAGTTTTTGAAGGAGAAGGTTTTTTAAACAAAACCACCAAAATTAAACAAGGTGATGTTTTTATTGTTTCTAAACAAACTCCAAATTTTTCAATAAATGGAAATATTAAAATTTTTATAAATTTTGTATAAATTAAAATCAACCATCTTAATTGTGGTTGATTTTAAATTTAGTAATTTTCTACTTCTTTTTGAATAATTTCTTTTATTTTTTCTGTAGAATTTTCTATTTCTATATTTATAAATTCATAATGTTTTTTAGCAAAAAGTTTTAGATTTTTTCTTAAACTATCACTAATTATTTTATTTTCTTTTAAATATTCTGTATTTACCATTTGAAAAAAATATTTGTTTTGAAGTTCAATTTTTCTTCTCTTTTTTTCGATTTCTAATTCGTGTTTTTCACTTGCATTAGTTCTATTTTTTCAAATAAAATCAAAATCTTTTAAAATAAGAAAAGCGATGTCAACCTTAGGTTCTAAAGATAACAGAAATTTGTATTTAACCTTATAAAAGAAATTTCATAAAACCTTTTGTTTTGGCGTAAAATAGTTCATTTTTATTAATGTTTCTGGGAAAAGAAAATCATCAATCATATGTCTATCAATTAGTGATTTGGAATAGTTTTGCATTTCTCTAATTTGTTTTAAGCGATCTTTAAAGAATATTTTTTGTGTAAAATACCCTTTAGCTTTTAAATCATTCATATAATCTATAAATATTTGTTCATCTTTTAATCTTTCATCAATAATTTTAATATTTTTTTCTGTTAAAAAATTTCTTAAATTATTGATAATAGTGGATTTACCACTTGCTCCCATTCCTATGAATGCAATTGTTAGTCTTTTTTCTTTGGAAGTAACAAAATATAAATAAATTGAAATAACCAAATAAACAAAATTAATAAATAATATAGTTCAACTTAAAAAAGCAATCCCACCGAAGAAAAAGAAACAAAGAATATTTTTAAAACATCAAATTATTCAATTTTGTCTAAATCCCAAAGCCATCATTGTTAATGCAACAACTGAAATAGCATTAAATGTTGCTAAAATTAGTGATGCAGTTATTTTATAATTAAAATTAGATGCAAATTCTAAATAATCTATATTTAGCATTTTGCCAATAAAATTATTTGTATATGGATTTAAAAAGTAAAATATAGTGACTAATAAAACAAAAAATATTGCAAAAACTATTGAAGCATATAAAGAGAGTCTTAATTCTCTAATTTTTTTAGAATATTTATTATTTATTATTTCTTTTATAAAAATATAAATTAATATAAATATATATAAAATTTGAATAAAACCATCAATCACAAGTCCATTACTAAAAGAGAAAAATGCATATAAAATAGCATTAAGAATTGCTAAAATAAAGGCAATTCTTTTCTTTTTTGCAAACATTACAATTGATATAACGCCCAATATACCTGAAATTGCTACAAATATATTAATTATTTTTCTTCAAATATTTATATTTCTTTCTCAAATTCAAATAGATTCATCCAAATTAAATAAAGAAAGAAAAGTTAATATTAAACAAATAAAAATTAAAAGCATCAATTCAATTTTTTCTTTTTTCATTGTATATCCTTTATTTTTATTTTTAAAATTAAGAAGTTAAAATAAGCACTTAAAAAATTAAGTGCTTATTTGCTGTCATTTAAGAAACAATTTTACCAGTTCTTTTATTTCTTATGCCTTTTCCTTTTATATATTCAAAAGGAATGGTATTAGAAACTCAAGCTGGTTTATTTGCTCTTTCTGCATTAGTAACAACGTGAACAGGAATTAAATTTTCATATCTATCTGTTCCACCAATAGAACTTGGTCTTATGTGTTCAATGTTTCAAGCAGAACTTGTTTTTGAACCGTATTCAGAAAAACAAATATATCTTCCTGCATAATCATAACCACAATCTTTGTCGCCAAAATGGTTTGTTCATACTGTTTTTCAATTTAACATAAAAACTCCTCCTTTCTTAATAATTTAAAAGGCAAAGATTTTCTTTACCTACTTCAATAATACAAAAAAAAAAAAAAAACAAAGAATTCGCTAAAAAAAATTCCAAAAATGAAAATTTTATCATTTTTTGAGCTTTTTTCGACTTTTTAATATATGAAAAATTAAATATTTTTTTGTATTTTTAAAATAAAAAAGAAAAATGCTATAAAATAATAATATGAATTATGATGCTAGTAGTTTAAAAGTCTTGAAAGGACTTGAAGGTGTTAGAAAACGTCCAGGAATGTACATTGGTTCTACTGATGTTAATGGTTTACACCATTTAGTTTGAGAAATTGTTGATAATGCAGTTGATGAATGTTTAGCAGGTTTTGCTAAAAAAATAGAAGTAACTTTGAAAACAGATGGTTCTATTGTTGTTGAAGATGATGGAAGAGGAATTCCTGTTGATAAACATGAAAGTGGTTTAACAGGAGTAGAACTTGTTTTTAGTGAATTACACGCAGGAGGTAAATTTTCAGAAGGAGCATATAAAACATCTGGTGGTTTACATGGTGTTGGTTCTTCTGTTGTTAATGCACTTTCTAAATGATTAAATGTTTCTGTTTACAAAGAAGGGAAAGAGTACTATACAGAATTTCATAATGGTGGTTTTATAAAAACAAAAACCAAAATTACAGGAAAAACCAATAAAAAAGGAACGAAAGTTCACTTTTTTCCTGATTATGAAATTTTTAAAAAATCCAAATTTTCTTTTGAAACAATTAGTGAAAGATTAAGGGAGTCATCTTTTTTATTAAAAGGTATTACAATCAAAATTGTAGATGAAAACACAAATGAAAGTGAAACCTTTAAACACGAAAACGGAATTAAAGCTTTTGTTGAATTTATTAATGACTCAAAAGTTGCTATTAATAAAGAAATAGCAACTTTTAGTGATAGTAAAAATAAAATAGAAGTAGAGTTTGGATTTCAATATACAGATAGTTACTCTGAATCTATAATTTCGTTTGTAAATAATGTTAAAACCAAAGATGGTGGAACACATGAAATAGCAGCAAAAACTGCATTTACAAAGGTTTTTAATGATTATGCACAGGAAAAAAACCTTTTAAAAGGAAAAATTACATCTTTTGATGGTAGTGATATAAGAGAAGGTTTAACTTTAATTTTATCTTTAAAAGTTCCTGAATCAATTCTTGAATTTGTAGGGCAAACTAAAGATAAACTGGGAACTCCTGAAGCTAAAACAATAGTAGAAGAAGTTGTATCACGTGAATTAAAATTTTGAATCAATGAAAATAAAGAAGAAACTCAAAAAATTATAGAAAAGATTAAAAAATCTTTTGAAGCAAGAAATGCAGCAAGATTAGCAAGAGCAGAAATAAGAAAAACTAAAGATGCTTTAAGTGAAAAGAAAATTTTGTCAGGTAAATTAACTCCTGCACAAAGTAAAAAACCGGAAGAAAAGGAAATTTTTCTTGTTGAGGGTGACTCTGCTGGTGGAAGTGCTAAATTAGGAAGAGATAAAAAAACTCAAGCTATTTTACCACTAAAAGGTAAGGTAATAAATGCAGAAAAATCTAAATTATTAGATATTTTAAAAAATGAAGAAATTGCCACTATTATTAACACAATTGGTGCTGGTGTTGGAAGTGAATTTAACATAAAAAACGCCCAATATGGAAAAATTATAATAATGACAGATGCTGATACAGATGGTGCACATATTCAAATTTTATTATTAACTTTTTTATTTAGATATATGAAACCATTAATTGAATATGGAATGGTTTATATAGCCCAACCACCTTTATATAAAATAACAAGAAAACCTAAAAATCAAGTAGTTTATGCTTGAAGCGATGAAGAATTAAGAGAATTATTAAAAAATAAACCTAATTCAGAAATTCAAAGATATAAAGGACTTGGAGAAATGAATGCAGAGCAACTTTGAGAAACAACAATGAATCCTGAAACAAGAACTTTAATTAAAGTTTCAATTGAAGATGCTGCAATTGTGGAAAGAAGAGTTTCTATTTTAATGGGAGATAAAGTGGAATTAAGAAAAGAATGAATCAATAAAAATGTAGATTTTTCATTGGAAGACGATTTTGAAATTAATATAAATAAAACAGGAGCAAATAATGATATTTAATAAAAATAAAGAAAATTTTTTAGCTAAATCATTAGATGCTATTTTATCAGATCGTTTTGGTAGATATTCTAAATATATAATTCAACAAAGAGCTCTCCCTGATGCTCGTGATGGTTTAAAACCAGTTCAAAGAAGAATTTTATATTCAATGTGAGAATTGGGCTTAAAAAGCGATAAACCTTTTAAAAAATCTGCTAGGGTTGTAGGGGATGTTATTGGTAAGTACCATCCACACGGAGATTCATCTATTTATGAAGCTATGGTCCGTATGGCTCAAGAGTGAAAAATGAATGTTCCTTTAGTGGAAATGCACGGAAATAAAGGTTCTATTGACGATGATCCTGCCGCTGCAATGCGTTATACAGAAACTAGATTAAGTTTAATTACTAATTTAATGTTAGAATCAATTAATAAAGATACAGTTTCTTTTGCTCCAAACTTCGATGATTCAGAAAAAGAACCAACAGTATTGCCTTCTTTAATTCCTAATTTATTAATTAATGGAGCAAAAGGGATTGCTTCTGGTTTTGCTACAGAAATCCCACCACACAATTTAGGCGAAATTTTAGATGCTGCTATTGCCAAAATAAAAAACCCTAATATTGAATTGAGAAAATTATCAGATATTGTTAAAGGACCAGATTTTCCTACAGGTGGAACAATATACGGAAAAAACGGTATTTTAGATGCTTTTGAACGTGGTCAAGGAAGAATCGTTTTAGTTTCTAAATATAGAATTAATGAAGAAATTAATAAAAAATATATAGAAATTTACGAAATTCCTTTTGGTGTAGTTAAGTCCAAATTAATTAAAGATATTGACGAAATTAGAATCGATAAAAAAATTAATGGTATTAAAGAAGTTAGAGATCAATCAGATAGAAATGGAATTTCTATTATGATCGAAATTGAAAATGATACTAAAGTAGAATCTGTTTTAAATTATTTATTATTAAAAACAGAAATGCAAGTTTATTATTCTTACAACTCAATAGCAATTGAAAACAATGCACCTAAATTAATGTCTTTAAATAACCTTTTAGATGCTTATTTAAATCATGTTAAAACTTATAAAACTAAAGAGTTAAAATTTGATTTGGAAAAAGATAAAAGAAAATTAGAAATAACTCTCGCTTTAATTAAAGTTGGCGATATTACTGAAGAAGTAATTAGAATCATAAGAAATTCAGATAATTCAAAAAAAGGAGTAATTGAAGCTCTTATGAAAAACTTTGGTTTTAGTGAATTGCAAGCTACAGCAATTGCTGAAATGAGACTTTATAGACTTTCTAGAATTGATCAACAACTTTATATAGATGAAAAAAATATGCTTGAAAACAGAATTGAAAAGACATTAGATCTTTTAAACAACAAATCTTCTTTTGATCAATTTTTAGTTTCCATATTTAAAGACATTAAAAAAGAATTTGCTACAGAAAGAAAAACAGAAATTTTTGATGAAGAATTTAAAGTGGAAATAAATAAAGAAGAATTGATAAAACAAGAAGATTTTTATGTAGGTATTTCTCGCGATGGTTATATTAAGAAAGTTAATGTTAAAACATATGATTCCAATGAAATAAATTCTTACTTATTAAAAGAAAAAGATCCACTTTTATTTTTAGATAAAGTTGAGTCTATTGATAAACTTCTAATTTTTACAAACTTAGGAAATTATATTTATTTACCTGTTCATAAAATTGAAGAATCAAAATGAAAAGATTTTGGACTTCATTTAAATAGTTTTGTTTCTTTAAAAAACAACGAAAAAGTAGTAAGCGTTGTGGTTGTAAAAGATTTTGAAAAAAATAATTATATTACTATGGTTACAGCTCAAGGAATAGGAAAAAGAGTTTTAGTGAAAGATTTTGAAGTTTCAAGATTTAATAAAACAATTTGTGCTATAAAAATTAAGCAAGATATTGACTACTTAGTCAGTGCTAAAATAAGTGATAATTATAAAGATATAATAATTATTTCTAGTGAAGGAAAAGCAGTAAAATACAGCGAAATAGATATTCCTATTTATAACACCAATTCTTCTGGAGTAAAACTTATTTCTTTACCTAAAGATTCAATAGTTTCATCATTTGTTTTAGTAGATCAAGAAGATGATGTCCTTTTATTTACCAAAAAATCCCAATACAAAAAAATCAATGCTAAAAACGTTCCTTTTAGTAATAAAACAACTCAAGGAAAAATGATTTTTTCTCAAAACAAAGTTTCCAAATTTGATGTACTTGATTCAGTAGTTATTCAAAAAAATACAGCAATTTATGTTTTTGACTTAGATAATAATGTTTCGATTTTTAATTTTAATTCCTTAAATTATTCAACACCAGAAGAAGGGTTTACAAATAGCAAAAATAAAAACGCTTTTTATGTTGCAAAAATAAATGCTAATATTATTGGAGAAAACACTAAAAGAAACCAATATACAGAGACAAAAAAAGAAGTTCCTATTTCCAAAGAAAAGGGAAAATCCTTTATAAAAAAAGAAAAATCAACTAATAATACAAAGGAAATTGCTTCAGACAAAGAAACTAATAAAGTTCAAACAAACGCCGTTAAAACAGAGATGACTGAAGCAGAAAGAATTAAAAGAGCAGAAGAAAAATTAAAAAAATTAGAAGAATTAAATATAGATGAATTAATGAAAAAATTCAAAGATAAAATTAAATAAAAACTACTATTTTTGAAATTTAGTATGAATAATTTTGAAAAAAATAAAACTTTTTTGAAAAAAATGTATAATATTAAAGTTAAATCAAAAAAGAGGAGAAAAATGAATATCATTGTTATTAAACGTATTTTTAATAAAAACATTGTTACAAAGATGATTAAAAACAATGATTTTTTCTTTAATTTCTTTGAGATATAATAAAAATTTTAATATTAATAAAATAAATATACTCTTATAGAAATTAGAAAAAACTAGTTTTTATAAGAGTTTTTATTTTAAAATATTTGAATTTACAGTAAGAAAGGAAAGGTATGAAAAAAAGAAAACTATTGATCGGTTTTTCTGTTCCTGCAGTTTTAATTGGAACATCAGCAACTGTTGTATCTTGTTCTACAATTGAACCACATTATAAAAGACAAGAAATTAGTTCAATTGTAAATTTAGCAACTTCAGGTTATAAAAAATTCGATCAAGATTTTAGTGTTGTATTAGGTTCTCCTTCTACACCTGCAAGTTACTTTACAACAGCAAATCTTTTTGCCACAGTTAGTTCAGGGCAAGCAGAATTCGAAAATGTAAAACCTAATAATGGAAATAAATTTGAAGAAGGTGTTTATAAAATCAAGAAACCTACTTATCAATGATATAGTTTAATATTAGTAGATAAAATTTATGTTACAGATTTAGATGGAACAATAAGCGTTTTTGATAATGATAAACACGAAAAAGGAATGTTTAATGAAGGAGAAGAAATAACTTCTGCTTTAGTTAAATTAACTTCAGATGATCCAAAATCAATAAACAGTTTAAACTTTTTAAATAAATTAAGTAAGGCATCTAAAATTCAATTAACTATTAAAAAAGATATTCCTTGAGTTAAAAGTAATGGACAAAAAAGTCAATATAATGTTGAATTAGAAGATTTTGTTTACGGTTGAAACAGAAAAATGCTTTATGGTGGTGACTATAGAGCAAGTCATGGTGGTTCTAAAAAAATAGATGATGATATTATTAGAAAATATTCATTAGGTTCATCAAGTAGTTTTGATAGTACAAACCACGTTTCAAATGATTATCTCTTTAAAGTTTTTGGAATTCAGAAAGATAACTTCTCAAAATCAGAAACATTTATTACTGATATTAAAGATACAAATGAAAAAGGACTAACATTTTTAAAAATTGAAAATAAAGAGGCTAATTTTAATGAATTATTTAAAAAATTATTATTAGATTCTACTTATTTTAGTCCTGTATCACATAAATTTATCGACGATAGAAACAAACAAATTTTTGATATTACTGGAAAACACGAAGGAGAATTTGGTGAAACAGGTGATGCATTTAAATATGCATATTACTGATATGGAAAACAATATGATGAAGATCAATTATATGCTTCACCATATTTACCTTTTTATTTATCAAACGATAGAACAGTTTATATAAGAAATGATTATTATGCAGAGACAGGTTGAAAAGAAAAAGAGGCAACTTCAGTTAAAAAAATAACATCAAGATATAATTTATATCCAGATTCAGTTCAATTTAATAGTGCTCAATTTAATAATTACTTAGAAGGAACAGTTTCAATTCTTCCATATTCTAGTTTATCAGATGCAAATAAATCAATAATTTATAAAGATTTATCACAAATTCATTTTAGAAAAACACCTGATAAAGGGCTTTATAAAGGAAGTTTATCTAAAGACGTAATTCCAGGTGCCAGAGATTTACTTGAAAAAGGAACAAACTTTAATGGTGGTCAAGCTGATAAAAAATACTACTTCAATGATAACTATGCTAAATTAGCTTTTGGTAGTTCTATTGAAGAATTAGCAAAAGGAAAAGCAGAGCTTGGAAAGACATTATTTACAGGAAAATCCTTTGCATTTAGAACAATTATCGATGCTTTATGAAATAGTTATACATACATAAAAGATAACTCTAAAACTGCAATTCCTTGACTTTCAATGATTGGTCCAGACAATCATTTAGGTGGAAGTGAGTTAGATGGAAAAACAGCAAGAGACTTTTATGACGATATCAACACAACTTTTTCTATAAATGAAAGTGGAGAAATATTTTATACAAAAACTATTGAAGAGCAAAGAAAACAATATTTAGATAATTTACAAGATAAAAACAAACAATATGAAGCACCAAGAATTGAAGTTTTAAAAGCTGAATTGAAAAAAATACTTGATGATTTCTATGCAGAAAATCATTTAGATGCAAGTAAAGATAAAATTGAGTTTTCAATTTCTAATAGATATAGAAATGAAAGTTCATCTAAAATCGCTTCACTTGATTCTGTAATTGATATGATGAATAAATTAGACAATAGATTAAAAATCAATTCACAAGCAGAATTTAAATCAGAAGATGTTTGAAATGTTTTAATCTTAGGTTTAGGAAATTCACAAATAGTAGGTTGAAGTGCTGACTATGATGGTTCCGGAACCTTTATTGATGGTTCCGGACAACTAAATGGAAGTCCACTTTATTTAGCAATCGCTCATTTTGCTGAATTACCAAGTGATAGTCCTTACGTTAAATCTTTCCCAGAATTCAAAAAATATGCAGATGCTTTTAAAACAGAATTTGAAAAAGAAAGATTAGCTTATCCAGATAAAAAACAAGCATGATTACCTTTTTCAGAATGAATAAAAGCAACAAATGCATATGATGCTAATTATGAAGATATTCAATACGAATATGAATATGAAAAAAATGCAGATGGAACTCCAAAAGAAGTTGATAAAGATGGAAATGCTGTTCCAAAATTAAATGATAAAAAAGAAAAAGTATATGTATTTACTGGTGAAGGATTAAATAAAAAACCAGTTTGATCACAAAAATACAAATGAGTATTAAATAAAACAACAAATAAATATGAGAAAAAATTTGAACCAAGAAAAGCTTCTGGAAAAAACTCAGTTATTAATTTCATTTCTAATGTTACTTTCTATGATCAAACAACTAAAAAATACTTTAAAGATCAAACATTAGAACAAGAATTTGAAGAAAATGGAAAAAAAGTTAAAAAAGTATTTAATCATAGTTTAAACAAATGAGTTGATGCAAGTGCAGAAAATGAATTTAATGAATTAACTGCTATTTTTAACTTAAATTATGAATCAAAAGCTACAAATAAAGAAATAGTAGAACTTGCTAAAGAAATTAGAGTTTTAATTGGTTATGTGCCAGAAATCGATTTAAGTACAAGTTCAAACGTTCCTTCAATATCAATTTGAAATAAACATATCGAAATTCCACTATCAGAATTTGAGTATATACCTTATGGAGATGTGGTTATAAGAAAAGGAGATAAATAGAATGTTTAAATACTTTTTTAAGAGGCTTGGTTTAGCTATTATCACCTTTTTTATAATTATTTTTATAGTATATTTATTACAAGCTTCATTTGGTAAAAGTCCTTTTACCGAACAAAGTTTACAAGATGCCGCAAAAAGATTAAATCCAACAGGTGATGAAAACTTAAAAATCGATCCTAAATCATTTTATGGTTTTGATAAAGATCCAGTAACAAGGTTTGTTTTATGATTTAAAGATTTCTTTACAGGAAATGCAGGAATAATTTATTCAGACACAAGTGATTATAGTCAAAATATTCCAAAATTATTTTTTGAACCTTTAAGATGAACAATTGCTGTATCATTACCAGCGTTTGTATTAAGTGTTATTATTGGTATATCTTTAGGAGTAATTGCTGCTTATAATAGAGGAAAATGAATAGATAGTGCAATAACAACTTTTGTTACACTATTTGTTGCTTTACCAGCTTTTGTTATAGCACCTATTATTGTTTTAATTACTTCAAAAGCAGGATTACCATTTGAATTTAAAGATCCAAGAGATGTTCCTGTTGATATTACAATTGCTTCTTTAATAACACCAATCATTGTATTTACTTTATCATCATTGGCTGGATATACAATTTTTGTTAGAAATCAAGTTGTAACAGTTTTAACTTCAAATCAAGTTTTAATTGCCAAATCAAAAGGATTATCTAAGTGAAATATCTTTAAAAAACACGTTTTAAGAAACGCATCTGTTATTTTAGTAGGATCTATTTTATTCTCATATATAGGTTTACTATCAGGAAGTATTATTTTAGAAAAATTCTTTAGAATTCCTGGATCATCATCAATTATTGTTAATTACACTGAACAAGGAGAAATTAACGTTATTATGTTCTCACTTGTGTTCTTTACATCATTATCGATGGTTACATTAATATTTGTGGATATGTCTTATGCATGAATGGATCCAAGAATTAAAATTGCTAATTCAAATAGTTCTAGAAACTATTGATTATTATTTAAAAATTATTTAGTTAGAAGAAAAAGTTATCAAGGAGGGAAAAAATAATGGAAAAACAAAATTCAAGTTTAGCTTTTGAGAAAAAATATAAATTTTCCAAAGCTGATAAAGAACTTTTAAAACTTTCTGCCGCTAATAAAGATATTATTTCTTCATCTTCTGTAACCGGAAAACCTTCTAAACTACTTTTAGATGTTATTAAGAGGTTTTTTGCAAATAAATATGCAGTTATTGCTTTAGTTATCTTTATTTTATTAATTATTACAGCATTTATTTCTTGGCTAACTTCACCATTTTCAACAACTAAACCTATTTCTGGTGCTTCTCTTTCTTTAATTAAAGAGTTAAAACCAAGTTTTGAAGGAGATGTTACTTTTACCTTATCTACTGAGTTATTAGATAAAATTCATAAGCTAAATCCTGAACTAATAAAAGGAGAAGCAACAAACATCGCTCCAGAAACTTGATTAGTAACTTTAAATCCTTATGAAGTTATTAACGCTTTAAATGGAGATGAACATTCAAAAATTTATGCCTTTATGGGAACTGACTCATACGGAAGAGATATTTGATTAAGAACTTGAGTTGGAACATTAAACGCAATAGGAATTGCTTTTGCAATTGCAATTATTGAAACAATTATCGGAGTATCTGTCGGTGCTTTTCTTGGATTTAACGTAGGAAAAAAAATAGATACATACGGACTAAGATTAATTGAAATTTTTAATGCAATCCCTTGAGTAGTATTATTTATAATCTTAATTGGAATTTTTGGAACTAACACACCGGCAATTATTTTAATTCTATCATTAACAGGTTGAACCGGTGCTGCTGACACCACTAGATCCTTTACTATTACAGTAAAAGACGAAGAATATATTTATGCTTCACAAGCGATAGGTGCTTCAAAAATGAGATTAATATTTGCTCATATTTTACCTGCAATTTCCGGAAAATTAGCAAATAGTTTTGTTTTAAGAATTACCGCTGGAATTCAAGCAATAGCAGGAATTGCATTCCTTGGATTTATTAAAGAAGGTACAGATTCAGTACCTAATTTAGGACTTTTAATTACAAGTTCAGCAAGTTTAATTAATCAAAACCCTTGAGCACTTGCTTTCCCTTCAATTATTTTATTAATTATTTCACTTTCACTAAGATTTGTGGCATTAGGATTCCACGATGCCCTTGATCCAAAAGTTGTTAAAAAAGGAGCTAAATAAATATGGAAAAAGACTTAAATAAAGAAGAAATCCTTTTAAAAGTTAAAAATTTAAGAGTTTCCTTTAAAGATAAAAAACAAAAATTTATTAACATAGTACGTGGAGTGGACTTAAAAATTAAAAGAGGAGAAATTGTAGGATTAGTAGGTGAATCAGGTTCAGGAAAAACAGTAACTTCTAAAGCTCTTTTAGGAATAAATGAATTAGCTTATACCAAAAGTGATCAAATGGAAGTTTCTGGAATTGATATTTCCAAATTTACAAAAGATAAAGAATGATTAAAAATAAGAGGTAAAAAAATAGGTTATATACCTCAAGATCCGTTAACAGCCCTAAATCCAACTAGAACAATTGGAAAACAATTACTAGATGTTTTAGAAAAAGATTCTAGATTTAAATCAAAAAGTGAAAAAATTGATTACTTAGTAAATTTACTTGAATCTTTTGGAATTACTGAAGCAAGAAGTAGATTTAATGTTTATCCACATACTTTAAGTGGAGGACAAAAACAAAGAGTTGTGATTGCTATGGTTGTAGCAGCACAACCAGATTTAATTATTGCTGATGAACCTACAACAGCTCTTGATCCAACGGTTCAAGCATCTGTTTTAGCTTTATTTAATGAAATAAGAACAAAATACAAAATTTCTTTAATTTTTATTTCACATAACATTTCAGTAATTGCTAAATTCTGTGATTACATTTATGTTTTATATGCAGGAAAAGTCGTGGAAAGAGGAACGAGAAAAGATATTTTCACTGACCCAAGACATCCATATACTTGAGCTTTAATTAGTGCAATTCCTGAAAACAAAAATCAAAAACTTTACAACATAAAAGGAACCCCACCAGATATGGCTAATTTACCAGCTGGAGATCCCTTTGCACCAAGAAATGATTATGCTTTAGAAATTGATTTTGAAAAAGAACCACCTTTAATTGAGATTTCTAAAACTCATGCTGCTGCTACCTGATTATTACACCCAGATGCACCAAAAGTAGAATTAACAGAACAACTAAAAAGTAGATTAAAATTATTTAGAGAGGTTTTTAATAAAAATGAATAAAAATACGGAAAAAACAATATTAGATGTTAAAAATCTTAAAAAGTATTTTTACAATAAAAACGGAATTGTAAAAGCTGTTGATAAAATTAATTTCAAACTTTTTGAAGGAGAAGTTTTAGGATTAATTGGTGAATCAGGTTCAGGTAAAACAACTGTAGGTAGATCTATCATTAGATTATATGATAGATATAATGGACAAGTAACATTAGAAAATAGAATTATTTCTGGTAAAAAAATCGGAAGATCAAAAGATAAATTTATGAGAAAAAATATGCAAATGATTTTCCAAGATCCACATGCTTCTTTAAATGGACAAAAAAATATTTATTCTATTTTAAAAGAACCTTTAAAAGTTAATGGAATCATTAAAGACAAAATGGTGGATATTTTTAAAGATTGACAACAAGTTACTTCAAACTTCCATTATACTTTTTTAAGAAGATTCAAAGAGCAAAGATTAGATAACTTAAATAGTACTATTTTTGAAGCTAATGAATATTTTAAAGAATGAGAATTTCACTTTGATGACTTTGCTTCATTTGATCAATTATTTGAATCTAACACATATGAAGATATTTTCAATGCTTACTTTTCATATTTAACAAAAAGACAATTTCACGAATCAAAAGCTATTAATTTTATGTATAAAGGAGTTACTAATTTAAGTAATTTCTATTTCGAAAAACAAAAAGAATATAGAAATGGTGAATTGAGCTATGATGAAAAAGCATTAAGAGAATCAAAAGCAGCATTAGTTAAAGCAGAAGAATTAATCAAAAATTCAAGAGAAAATGTAGCGATTTTGGAACAAATTGCCCAAAAAGAAAAAGAGTTAAATGATTTCCAAACTTCTTGAAAAGAAAAGTGTACTAATTCCAAAAACTACGTAAAAAGCTATATTTATGAATTTAAATCAGAATATTTAATCAATTTAGATAACGCTTTACTTTCAACAGATTACAAAAACTATTCTTTTTTCTACAAAAGAGCAGTTATCAATTTATTTACAAAGGAATTTTTAAAAAATAAATCCTGATCTGGTGATTTAAAAAGTAATTTATTTTATTGATTATCTATCGAAGAAATTGATAAAATGGTTGAATTATTTAATAATCACAATAAACTTTTAATAGAAAAATATGAAAATAAATTTTTAAAAATACCTAACGAAAATAATGAGTTTTGAACTTCTAAAAAAGAATTAAAATCAGAATTACTTGCAGAATTTGCTAATGTTGATTTAGAACACTTTTTAAAAACAGCAGCAGATAAAAAAGTATTATATAAAAACAAAATTAAAGGTATTAAAGCAGAAATTGAAAAACTTAAAAAATCACTTTCAAAAGAAAAACATATTTTAGAAGAAGATAAAGTTAAATTCAATCTTTTACAAGCTATTCATAAGAAAAATAAACATATTTTTAATCACGAATTAGAAGACTTCAAAAAAGATTTTAAAGTATGAGAAACTAACATTAATGCTGAAATTAGCAAACAAGAAAAAGTTATAAAAAGCATAAGTGAAAAACAAAAAGTATTAGATGCAAAATTTGCTGAAATTCACAAAAGATTTTTAGTTTGAATTCACCAAAAATTAATAGCTGATGGATTAAATGCTCACGAAGTAAAAATTCAACTAGAATCATATAAACAAAAAGTAAATGAAAAATATTCATCTCTTAATTCATTTAATTTAGAATTAAAAGTATTAAGAAAAATTTACAATAGAATTACTTATTTACTTGGATTACACAACAACAATCAAAATCTAACAATAACTAAAAAAGTTGTTAAGAAAACTTTATATGATGAATCAATTTATAATGCACTTGAAGAAGTTGGTTTATTAAGACAATTTGCTTATCGTTACCCACATGAATTTTCTGGTGGTCAAAGACAAAGAATAGTTATTGCAAGAGCATTAATAAGCGAACCAAAAGTTATTATTGCTGATGAACCAATAGCTTCTCTTGATATTTCTATTCAAGCACAAATTGTTAACTTACTAAAAAGTTTAGTTGATAAAAAAGGAATTGGATTAATTTTTGTTGCACACGACTTATCAATGGTTGAATATATTGCTGATAATATTATTATTATGCATCTTGGAAAAATAGTTGAAAGAGGAAAAACAGAAGAAATTTATTCTAATCCAAAACACCCTTACACAATCAACTTATTTAAATCTATTCCAAAAATGTCAAATGCTAACGAACCATTTGAAGCATCTAATTTTGAATTAGATTATTTAAAAGAACAAAATTTCCCTAATGTTATTGAAGAAGAATTAGTTGATAATTCTTCAACACACAAAGTTTATGGAACAAAAAATCAATTGAATAAATGACTAAATAAAAATGAATAAAATTAAATTTTTTTGAAAAAATAAAATAATTAGAAAACTGAGAAAAATAGATTATATTTACTTAGTTTTCTGAATTATTACTTTTAGTGTTTTATTTCTCTTAATGACTTTAACATTTAATAAACTGAATTGATATAAGTCTTTATTTACAATTTCTTTTTTAATATTAGGAGTTACAGTTTTAGCTCTTGTTATAAAATGAGGACTTTTTGATATTTATTCTAAAGGAATAAAAAATTGAAACATAAAAAGAGAAAATAAAATATTAAAAGAAAATCAAATGGAAGAAAAAGAATTAATTTCAATTGAAAAATTAAGACAAGACAATAAAGAAAAAAGTTACCTAAATATTTTTATTGGTCTTGTTTGCTTTCTTATTTTATTTATCATTTCTTTGCCTTTCATTTTAATGTAAAGCAGTTAATACTGCTTTTTTTATTTTTAACAATTGATATATTACATATTTAATTTTTTAAATAATAGGCCATTTATTATTATAATGTAAATAATATATATGGAAAAAACCTTTATTTTCTCTATTAAAGGGCTTTTTATGTAATTTTATATTATAATTTAAATAATAGAATAGCAAAGTAGGAAAAATGAAACCATTAATATCAGATATATTTAAAGATTTGTTCTTTTTGTCCAAAGACAACAAGAAAGACAATAAAATAAAAGAAATAATAATTCCAAGATTTCAAAGAAAATTTGTTTGAAACGAAAGAGAAGCAAGTAATTTTATTAAAAAATTTATTAATTTTTACAAAGAAGAAAATAATAACACAACTGAAAATAATGATTTATATTTTGGAACTTTTGTAGTTTTAAGGGAAAATCCACAAAAAGATAAAATAAATATCATTGATGGGCAACAAAGATTCTTGACTACTTTTATTTTTTTAAAATCTTTACATGATTTTTTCTTAGAAAAAGAAGATGAAATAAAAGTTAATTTATTAAAGGGAAAATGAGAAGAAAACAAAGTAGCCATTCAAAATAAAGTTTTAAAATTAGATATAAAATTTGAAAACAAAAATTCAAATTCCTTTTTTGATAAAATAAAAAAACCGGAAAATACATGAGATAGAATCACTACTTTAGCAAAAGAGTCACCAAGGGAATATGAACCATTTTACAGTATTTATAATTATTTTTTAAAACTTTTAAGAGAAGAATTTAAAGAAGAGAACAAACTTTATAATTTAATAGAAAAATTTCACAAAGCAAACCAAAATGACGAAAAAAATTTTAATATTGTTGTTTTAATAGTTGAAACCAAAGAAGAAGCAATTGAATGATATAGAGAACAAAATTATATTGGTATTAAGTTAAGGGATTATGAATTAATTAAAAATATTATTTACTCTAACCTTCCAGATAGTCAAATTTTTGAAGATATTTTTAATGATTCTAAAATAGATAATAATGTTTTAGATAGATTCTTTTATCTTTTTGTTAACCACTTAAATTTTGCAAATACAGAACATTATTCAGATTCAAAAGCAGATGAAAAATTCAATGTTTATGAAAAATTTGAAAGTTGATGAAGAGACAATAAACAAGATTACAAAACAAAAGAAAAAATGATCATTGATTATTATGAAAATTTCAAAACTTTAAGATTGATTTGAAATGATGAAAATATTGAAAGAAAATTAAGCACAGAAAAGACAAAAGATATAAAAATTGAATTATTTAAGTTAAAAACTCTTATAAATGAAAACAAAGGTTCTTTATTTTTTTGCTATCTAATTTTAATAGAAATTTGTGACAAAGATAAAGGTGATAAAGATAAATTACTAAACGCTATTAAATTTTTTAACAATTTAATTTCTAGAATTCAAATTTCTAATCTTTCAAGAAACATTAATTGAAAAACTTTATTTTTAAAATTTTATTGAGAAATTAAAAATAGTGGAGATTTTAATTCATTTAAATCAATTTTAAAAGATTATATAGAAGAAGCAAATAAAAAAGAAATTTTTAACATTGATGATGAAATTATAAAAAACTCCTTACTAAATCATTTTTTATACAATAAACAAAATAAAATTGCAGACTTTTTACTGTTTTATGATTTATCATTAGAAGACATTAATAAAAATTACCAAATTGAACACATTTTTGCACAAAATTTAAGTTCGGATAATGAAGGTTTGGAAAGTTCAGAAATCGAAAACATAAGAAGTAATTATTTACATACAATTGGTAATTTAACACTTCTTAATGATAAAACAAATGCTTCGTTAGGTAATTTAAATTTTAAAGAGAAAAAACAAAGTTATATTACTTCTGATTTTAAACTAAATAAATATTTTAAAGAAGTAGATATATGAAATCAAGAAGAAATAGAAAAAAGAACAATTTTTATTTTTGAAAAAAACTTTAAAAACAAATATAAATATTCTCAATTGATTGGTGGAGAAAAAGTTGAAGCAAGAAGTAAAAATATAGAAAATACGGAAAAAATACAGAAAAAAGTTATAGAGAATGATGATTTACCTTCAACTCATTCTTATACAAAATTAAAAAATAAAATTAGTTTAAATGACTTTTCAAAAACTAAATATATTGTTTTTGAAAATAAAACATATGACTTAACTAACAAAAAAGCGAAAGAAAATATTGAAAAAATTTATCAAGATATAGCAGATAATTATTTTGATTTAATTATCCAAAAACAAGAGTCGATTTTAAAATTAGGAAATTTTCTAAAAAACAAAGAAAAAAAAACAAATTCCTACCAATATCATTTATTAAATAAAACCGGTTTATATTTCCATCTTCATGCTTCTAATGAAATTAAGATGATGTATCTTTTCAAATTTGCACAAATTTTAAATTTGGAAAACAAAATAAAATTTCTTGATGAGTTACCAAATAATGATTTAGAGATAAAAGAAAGCAAAGTGATATTAACTAATAAAATTAATAATAATTTTTCAATAATTAATAATTTAAATTTTAAAAGTGTTGAAAACAAAACGATAGAAAAAGACAAAATAAAATTTATTTACTTTAATAATGAATGTTTTGATATGCAAAAAAATAAATTTTATTTAGTGATTCACAAAATTTATAATTATTTATTTGAAAATTTTATTAATGAAATAAATAACAAACAAAAAGAGATTTCGCTTATTAAAAACTTTTCATTTGCAGAGAAAAAAGAAGGAAATAAATATAAATATTCTTCTGTTCCGGGAACAAATTTATTTATATCTTTAGAAGGCGATAAAGAAAGAAGAATGAAACAATTGTTTAAACTATTGCAAGTTCTAAATTTAGATAATTTACTAGAATTACAAATAGAAAAAGATGAAAAATTTGAAAAAATAGTATCTAAGCACATGTTTCATAATAAAAACAAACAAGAAAGTATTAATAAAGAATCTAAAGATGTCAAAACTTATGATAACTCTCATGAATTATTTATGATTAATGAAAACAATTTTAAAAAAATTAATAATGATCAAGTAAGAGATGATAAAGTAAAATACATTATTTTTAAAAATACAAAATTTATTTTTGAAAAGCATTTAAGCATTTTGCTTAATAAAATATATAAGAATATAACAGAAAACCACTTAGAATTAATAAACCAAAAACAAAATGAATGATTAAATTTAGCTAGTCTCTCTACAGATAAAGTTAAACACTCACAACCAAAACGACTCTATGCAAAATTAATTGACAATTTTTATATCTCTCATTCTTTTGATAATGTGACAAAAATTAAGTTATTATATAGATTTTGTAATATTTTAAATTTATCTAGTGAACTAAAAATATTTATAAAAAAATAAAATCAAAACAAAAAAGCAATAACATAAATTTAACATATTTCAATTATGTTAACGCTTACAGTTTTGATTTTTTATTTTCCTGAATTTGGGTTTATGGGTTGCAAAACTGAAGAAAAAAACAAGAATCAAAGTTCTTGTTTAATTATTCTTATAAATCGATATTTTTAACAAATTTAGCGTTTTCTTCAATAAATTCACGTCTTGGTCCAACTTCTTCTCCCATAAGTTGTTCAAATACTTGTGAAGCAATCATAGCATCTTTAATTTGCACTTGAAGCATTTTTCTTACAGCGGGATCCATGGTTGTTTCTCAAAGTTGTTGTGGATCCATTTCTCCAAGTCCTTTGTATCTTTGAATGGAGAATTTACTATCACCTATTCTTTGTAAAATTTCTTCTTTTTGAGCATCATTATAAGCGTATTCATCTTTTTTATTATAAGAAATTTTGTATAAAGGTGGCTGGGCTATGTAGATAAATCCATATTCAATTAATGGTCTAAAGTATCTATATAAGAAAGTTAAAAGAAGAGTTCTAATGTGAGCACCATCAACGTCGGCGTCGGTCATTATAACAATTTTGTGATATCTAAGTTTATTAATATTAAATTCTGGACCAATACCTGTTCCAAAAGCGGTAATTAAAGAAAGGATTTCTTCGTTTTTAAAGACTTTTTCATCACTTGTTTTTTGAGAGTTAATAACCTTTCCTCTTAAAGGTAAAATAGCTTGATAGTGACGATCTCTACCCATTTTAGCACTACCACCAGCAGAGTTTCCCTCCACAATGTAAAGTTCAGCAATTTCAGCATTTTTTGTTGAACAATCAGCTAATTTTCCAGGTAGCGATCCAACTTCAAAAGGATTTTTTCTCTTTGTTGCTTCTCTTGCAGAAGCAGCAGCTTTTCTAGCTTTTTGAGCAAGTAAATTTCTTTCAATGATTTTTCTTGCTTCTCCTGGATTTTCATTTAAGTATCTTTCAAAAACTTCAGAAAAGATTTTATTTACAGCGGGTCTTACGTCTTTATTAATCAATTTACCTTTAGTTTGTCCTTCAAACATAGGATCGCTATGTTTGATGGAAATTACAACAAACATACCTTCTCTTAAGTCTTCTCTTGAAAATTTATCTGCTTCAGATTTTAAAAATTTATTTTCAATTGCATAATTATTTAAAATTCTAGATAAAGAGTCAAATAAACCGGTTTCATGAGTTCCACCTTCTTTGTTATAGATGTTATTGGCATATGTTAAGATTTCTTCTCTATCTTCAGTTACATATTGTAGTGCTACTTCTACATTTATGTCTGTTGATTTTTCTTCGCCTAAATTAAAAATACCTTCAGCATAAATGGATTTTTCTGTAACTTTTTCATATCCTTTAGTTAATTCAGAAATGTAGTCAATAATTCCACCTTCAAAGTGAAATTCCTTTTTAATATTCACTCTTTCGTCTTGAACAATAAATTTTAAACCTTTTGTTAGGTAGGCAGTTTGTTTGATTCTATCAATAACTGTTTCTAGTTTGAATTCATGTTGTTCCATGATTTCAAAATCTGGTTTAAACATAATGGTGGTTCCTGTTTCATCACCACATTCACCAACCACTTTTAAGTCATCAACTTTTTTTCCACCATTTACAAATTCTTGGAAATAAACTTTATGGTCCCTTTTAATTCAAACTTTTAAATTAGAACTTAAAGCATTAACTACAGAAGCGCCAACACCGTGTAAACCACCAGAAACTTTATAAGCACTACTATCGAATTTACCACCAGCGTGAAGAACTGTTAAAACTACTTCTGCAGCAGAAACTCCGTGTTTTGGATGGATATCCACAGGGATTCCTCTACCATTATCACTAACTTTAACATATCCATCTTTAGTTAAAGTTACTTCGATTGTGTTGGCAAATCCAGCAAGTGATTCATCAACTGCATTATCTACTATTTCTCAAATTAAATGGTGTAAAGCAATTATTCCAGTTCCACCAACATACATTCCAGGACGCTTTCTAACAGCTTCTAATCCTTCAAGAGATTGAATACTACTTGCTCCATACTCTTTACTCATAACTACCTCTTTCTTTTTGTCTTATAATTTATTATTAAATTATACTCTTTTTAATCGTTTTTAGAATAAAAAAATCAATGGAAAACCATTGATTAATTTGAATTAGTTTATTTTTTGTGGTTTTTTGCAAATGATGCCATTCTGTTGAATCTTTCAATTCTTCCTGTTGCTCTTGCAAGAGATTTATCTCCAGTAAAGAATGAGTGGCATCCAGAACATACATCAACAGAAATTTTATTTACTGTTGAACCAAAAGTAAATTCAGTTGAACAAGTTGAACATACTGCTTTTACAGTTTGATATGTAGGATGGATATCTTTTTTCATATTTCCTTTCACATAGGAACTTTGTTCCCATATTTTCGTATTCTAATTTTGTTTAAATATATTAAATTAGTATTATAATAATAACATAAATTTTATTAATTAAGGTAAAATTTTAAAAAAAACGAGGAAATATGCACGATTATAAGAGTAACTTTACCAATGCAATGGATTATGGTTATCAAAAGACTAAACTTGTGTGATGAAAAATCTTTTTAATGGGGATTTTAGCATCAGTTTATGTTGCAATAGCTTATGTAGCTTATGTTTATATTTTGTCATGATATGGTAATGATGAATTAAAACAAACAGGTGAATTTCACTTATCTGGCCCAGCTTTATTTGTTGCTTCATTAATTTTCCCAGTTGGTTTGATGATGATTACAATTCTTGGTGGTTCGCTTTTCACTTCAGATACATTAGCAATGCTTGCTGTATTTGATAAAAAAGCACGTTTATACAAGGTTTTTAGAAATTTAGGAATTGTTTTTCTTGGAAATTTAGTTGGAGCTTTAATTTCTGCAGCAATTTTAAGAGGTGCTGCAGCTTTCAAAGCAGAACAACTAAGAGTTATAGAATATTTAATAACTAAAAAAGTTTCAAGTTATTGATGAGAAATTCTGTTTTCTTCAATGTTTTCAAACTTAATTGTTGCTGGAACTGTTTGATCAACTTTAGCAACAAGAGGGGCAATTGGAAAAATTTTCATAATTTTCTTCTTTATTTGATTATTTACAATAACAGGATTTCACCATGTTATTGCTAACTTAATTATTTTTTCATTTGGGTGATTATTTAGCGATATTGAATATGTTCAATATTTTAAAAATGGAAATGAACAAGTTATTTTAGATTGAGCTCATAATGCTATAAATAACGGAGTTATTACAAAAGATTATGTCTTAGCCCACATTATAAATGTTAATGCAGATGGTGTAAAAGGATTTAAAGATACTTTATATAACATAATTAATATAAATTCAGCTCATAAATTATCAGCTTACAATATTGATTGAACACTAAAAGCTTTCTTTGTAAATGCATTACCTGCTTTAGTAGGTAACTGATTCTCTGGAGCAATTATTTTACCTGTATCTTATTGAGCTATTGTTAAATTTAAAGCAGGTAAATACGGAACAATTGATACAGAAATTATTATTGAAGATGAAATTAGAGAAGTTATTAAGAACACAGATGTTGATAATCTTCATGAAGCTGAAAAAATTGCTTATGTTAATCTAAAAAGAAAACAAAAAGAAGAAATTAAAGAAGAATTAAAAAGAGAAGTTTGATTCGATAAATGATTTAGAAAATTTAAAAACAAAAAAAATAACAAAGATAAAAAATAACGACTATAAAAATAAAGTAGGTAAAATTTACCTACTATTTTTTATAAATACACTGGTTTTTCCTTTATAAAAGTAAAATTATAGTTGTAAAGTTATTTTGCTTTCTTCAAGTTTTCTTGTTTTTACAAAAGAATCTTTAAATATTTTTCTTGCAATTCAAGCATCTTCAGTATCATGATATTTATCTTGAAAATAAACAACTTCTTTTATTCCTGATTGTACTATTGTTTTTGCACAATTAGAGCAAGGGAATAAGGAAGTATATAAAATAGAATTTTCTAAAGAAGTAATTGAATTTAAAATCGCATTAATTTCTGCATGTACTACATATGCATATTTAGTTTCTTTAGCGTTTTCACCTTCTCTTTGTCAAGGGAAGTCATCGTCATTTCCAGAAGGCATTCCATTATAACCTAATCCTATAACTCTTTTTCTTTGATTTATAATACAAGCTCCAACTTTAGTATTTGGATCTTTTGAACGTAAAGCACTCAATTTTGTTAATGCCATAAAATATTGATCTCAATTTATTATTTTTTCCATAGTTTATATTATATAGGAAAATAACAAAAAATTAAGAACGGCTCACCCTTCTTAACATATTAACCTATGAAATAATGCTTTCTGCATCGGAAATATTATCGTACTGAAACATTTAGTTTCGATAATCCTTCATATCAATGAAGAATTATTAACATTATAGCATATTTTTGTTATAAGTCAATAATTTTATAAATAAGTATTTTATTGATTATTATTTGGAATTTGAGTTTTAATGAATTCTAAATGTTTTTTAACTGCTAATAAAAAATCATTTGTTTCTTCTTGTTGTTCTGGTCCTTTAACTGTGTTTTTTAAGTGTTCAAATGTATATTGTAATCTATTAAAATTTTCTTTACTTGGATTATTAAAGAAAGTTTCGGTTCGATCTGTATATTCTTCATAAAAATTGTTGGAATATCTAATTTGATTTGTATTATCAGGTTGGAAAAAACTTAAATTAGAAAAAATATTTGAAAATGTTCAGATAGATAATAAAGAAATAAAAAGTGAGAAAAATATTTTTTTATTAGGTAAAAAAGGTATTAAAGTAGAAACAACAAAAATCTGAAATATAACTATATGAAAAATTAAATTTTTAATATTATTATTCTTTTTAGATTCATGATTTAAACTATCAATTAATTTATTAAAAGTTTCAGTAACTTCTTTCAAAGAACTTTTTGCTTTATTACTAGTATCTTGATCAGAAGAAAATTCTGATAAATTGAAATAATTTTTAAAATTTTTATATAAATCATTTTTTCTATATTTTTCCTTTGTATTTGAAAAAATATCTTCATATTTTAAACTCAGAATATCTTCTTTTAATTTTAGTAACTCATTTTTTCCTTCATTTGTTAAATTATTAATAAATTTTTTTATATTTTTTTCATTTTTTAATTCTGGAATAATATTTAATTTGTATTCTATTTTAGGTGTTGATTTTGAATTAATAGTAAAATTTCAAATCATTGTATTTTATTAATTTTCCTTGGTAAATACATAAAATAGAAAATCTGTTTTTCTTTTTTCTCTATCCATTCCTACGTGAATTTGAAGATGTTTTTTAAATAAATTATCTAAATATACAAGCAACAGAAGAATAACGGCTAAAGAAAATAAAATAATTGCTACATTAGAACTTTTTAAATAAATATTTGCAAAGTTAAGAGCACTTGCACTTAAAAATAAAAGAATAATACATAAAAAATTTACTATCATTATTTTTTTAAAATTTCTAATTTGTTTTTCAGTCATTATTTTAGAATTTTCCATTCTTTCTTTATTAGTAAAGCAAATATAAAGTTCTCAAAGTTTTGCTTCTTTTGGAGGATTATTTTTACTAAAATAATTTTTTGAAATAAGTAACAAACTTCCTATAATAAAACCCCCAATCACTAATGATATTGTTAAGTAAAAATTAAATCTTTGTAAATCAAAAAATAAATTATAAACCGAAAATCCAATTATTAATACTATAATAAAACTAAAAAATAAAACATTCAAAAAAAGAAAGAAAATCTTTATAAATTTTAAATTTTTGTTAGTAGTTTCCATAATGTGAACCGTGACCATAAAATTTTCTTTCTATTTCATTTAAATTTTTGTTAATAGCATTAATAAAGTCATTTAATTCTTCATTATCTGCACCACTTTTTTGTATAAATTCTTGATTCCATAGTCTTTGAAAAATTTTTCTAAGTTCTATTAAATTTTCTTTTGAAGGATCAGCAAAGTACACCAATCTTTGTTGTGTATAATTTTCTAAAAATTCTTTAATATATGAAGACATATAAGTATAATCTTTCTCTGTTAAAGTAGATCCAGCTATAGAAGTTCCTACTGAAGCAGCGAGAAGAGTTCCTGAAACAACACCGGAAACAGCAGCACTTGCACCAAAAGTAAAAGGTATTGCAGTTATACCAAGAAGACCTATAAATACTTGAGAACCAATTATTCAACCTTTTTTTGTTACATAGTCATTTCTATCATTAGAAATTCTATTTTTATAAGATTCATATGTTTTTTTTAGTTCCTCAAATGTGGTTTCTTCATAAGTTAAGGAACTTCTGTCAGAAATAAAATATTCTTTTGTTTTTAAAGAAGATTTTATTTCATTGTAAAAAATGCTTTTTTTATATTCTTCTTTAATTCTTTCAAAACTTCTTTTAGGAAATTTTAAGCCTGAAAGTTTGTAAAAATCCTCATAATTTAAATTTAACACTTTTTCTGCTAATTTTAAAAGTCTTATTTTATGTTTTTCTGATAAAGAATTTATCATTTCTTTATAGACGAATTTATTTTTACTTTCATTTTTATAATTTAAATTTTGTATATGTTGAACATTGATTTCCATGTTTTCTCCTTTTAATTTTTTAATTTTGTTTTTAATAGATCTAAAACTAATGTATAAAAATTAAATACTATATATAAAGATAAAACCTCATTTTTATAATATTTTTCTATTTTTACTTTGTGAAAAGAATCAGAAATAAAATTTTGAAATAACTCCAATTTATTTTTAATATTTTTATCTTGTTTATTTAAGAAGAAATTTAATCCATAATTTTGCTCTATGTTTTCTAATTTATTTTTAGTTAAGAAAACAGAAAAGAAAGAATCTCTTAATTCAAAAATAACTTCAATTTTTTCAAAAAAATTTCTTTTTCTTTTAATTAAATATATTAAAAATTTTTTTAAATTTGGAAAATTATTAATTTCTATTTTAAACTTTTCAAAATTCTTAAGTATTTTTTCATAATTTTTATAAAAATTCATTTTAGAACCAAGTAATTGAAAATATAAATCACTTATTATATTATCTTTAAAATATTTTCACAATTCTAAATTGCAAGTTTTTTTCATAAAATTAAAGTTTTGTTCTATTAATTTTAGTGATAATAACAATTTTTTTCTAAAATATATATTTTTTTCATATAAATAAGTTAATTTAAAGATTTGTGAAAGTTTTGAAGCAAATTTATATTTTTCATTTGTGTAATAAAAATTTAATATTGGATGTTTTTTATAATAAATTGGTTTTATTTCTTTAGACAAAATTATTTCCAATTTTATTTTGCTAATTTTTTTTTAATTAAGTAAGATTTATAAACTTCGTTATTTATATATGATTTTTCTATGTTAAGTGTCTCTTCTATTTTTTCTCAATCTGTATTTTTTTCTTTAAGATTTTGATTATTTTTAGGAAATAAAATATCTAAATCATTAGGTTTAACATCTATAAAACCATCTAAGTAAAAGCTGAAACTCCCTTGGATTATAAAAGGGATATCGACTTTTAAAATAGATTTTAATAGTAAATTAATTATTTTTAAATTATCTTTTATAAGAAAATTATTTTTTATAAACATAAAATAAAATATCACTTCACTTTATTTTTCTCCCCATTCCTACATGGATTTGTAAATATCTATTTAAAAAAAATATAATATATAAAATTAACATAAAAGAAATGAAAGTTAATACTTGAGTTAGACTAAGAAAAATAAAATTTTCAAAATTTCAAATATTTACTTTGAAACAAATATTGAAAATAATTAATAGAGTAAAAGAAATGTATAAAAATGTTATGATAAATTTAATTATTTTTAGTTTTTCTTGACTGATTTTCTTCGTAGATTTAACTCTATCATAATTAGGAATACAAAAATAAAATTCTCAAATTTTTACGTCTGTTTCATAATTAAATTTTTTATTTTTTTTAGTTATAATATTTAAAATTACTATTGGAATGGGTATTAATTTAGATAAAATTTTATAGTACCATAAATCATTTTTTACAAAAATTAAATTTTGTATAATAAATCATAAAAATAAAATTAACAAACTTAATATAAAAGTAATATGAAAAAAAATAAAAACATTTTTTAAAATAACATATTCTTTTTTTGTTATTTTAATAATTTCCATAATAATTAGAATAACCAACTAAAATATCTTTTAATCTCATTAAATCTTTGTGCAAAAATTCTAGAAAATTATTTAATTCTGTGTTTGAATCGTTTCTATATTTTACAAAATCTTTTTCTAAAAATTGATTATAATAACGGAATAATCTATCTCAGTTTGCTTGAGTTTGATGGTTTAAAAATACAAGTCTTCCATCTGTATACTCTTCAATTAAATTATTTAAATATTTTAAATTTCTTCCGTTTTCATTTTCACCTTGTGCTAAATTAGCAATTAAAGTTCCTAAAGAAACAAAAGATAAAACTCCACTAATTACTGGAGACAAAAATGAAACAGCTCCAATTCAAGTAGCCTTATCACTAATATTTTCTAATGTTTTTTTTCTATTTTCTAAACTATTAGAGTCTTGTTTAAGTTTTTTGCTATAAATATTGTACATATTTTGTAATTCTTCAAATGTTGTAGCTTCATCTGAAATTCTACTTCTTGTAGAAATAAAATATTCTCTTGTTTTTAAGGAAGATTTAATTTCATTATAAAAAATATTTTTTTTATATTCTTCTTTAACTCTTTCAAAACTTCTTTTTGGAAATTTTATAAAAGACAATTTATAAAAATCTTCATATTTTAAGTTAAGTACTTTGTCAGCAAGTTTTAAAATCCTAACTTTAGTTTTTTCTGGCAAGTTTAGTAATATATTTTTATAATCAATACTTTTAATTTTATGTGTATTTTCAAAATTATTTTTATTAATTTCTGATATATTTTTATTAATTTCAATGTTAAAATTCATAATTCTCCTTATTAATATTTTCCAAAATTTCTTTGGAATACAATTATATTACTAAAAATAAAAATATTCATAAAAATCCAAATTTTTTTTGAAAACTTGAATTTTTTTATTATTTTTTAATAAATTTATCAATTTCTATATTAATTTAGAAAAAATAAATGATTATTTTTGCTTGTTAATCTTATTATTTATTAAGTTTATATTTTCTATTTTTATTTTCTCCAATAGATATTAACTTATTATTTTTAACCATATTTAAAAGTATTTTTCTAACTCTTGAAGATTTAATATTTAAAAGTTTTTCTATATCTTTAGATTTAAATTCTTCTTGTTGTTTTGCAAAATTTAAAACAATAAGTTCCTGATCTAAATTTTTATTTTCTTTATTAGCATCATTTTTAACATTCTTAAGATCTTTATTATGCTTTTTATTTTTTAGTTTATATTTCCTGTTTTTATTTTCTCCAACAGATTCTAATTTATGACTGTTAATCATATTTAAAAGTATTTTTCTAACTCTTGAAGATTTAATATTTAAAAGTTTTTCT